>DATGOB010000130.1:0-47650 GCA_036010205.1 Promicromonospora sp.
CATCACCCTGACCCGACGACGCACCCTGCCCCGACGAAGCACCCTCGAACGCACCGCCCTGCCCCAAGTCGCCACCCCCGCCGGACGAGCCACCCTCACTCGACGCACTCCCCTGGCTGGACGAGAAACCGCCCGACGCACTCTCCTGGCCGGACGAGAAACCACCCGACGACTCGGACTGCCCGAACCCGCCCCCACCGTCCCCCTCGACGGCGTTCGTGCCGGAGCCGGACTCCGTCGTCGGCTCCTGCCCGTACCGGTCCTCCTCCTGCTCAGCCTGCTCAGACCCCTCGAACTGCTCAGACTGCCCGTAGTTCTCAGTCATGGCTCGCTCCCCGTCTGCACGCGGAGGCGTGCCGTGATGCCGCCCCCTGCGCGGACCGGGTGAAATTTCCCGGCCTCAAGCAACGTAGCCATGCATCAAACGACCCGCCACAGCACCAACGAACTACACCGGTGTCACCTCAGCGCGATCCGGCGAGCCACGCGTGCAGGGCGCCGGCCACCGCGTCGGCGTCCTCCACCGGGACGAGGTGACCCGACCCCCCGAAGTGCACGACCTCGGCCTCGCCGGGGAGGGCATCGCGCAGGCGCTCGACCTGCTCGGCCGGGATCCACGGGTCGTCGGTGCCCCACCCGACCCGCACGGGGCACCGCACCTGCTCGAGGCGGCGCACGATCGGCCGGGTGTGCTCGGGCGAGAGCTGAGCGATCTGCCGGTAGAAGGCCGCCCGCCCCGCGTCGCCCGTCCACGGCCCGACGAGCCGGTCGACCGTCGCGGCGTCGAGCCGCCCGTTCGCCGCACCGGCGATGTACTCGCGCACGAGCGCCGTGTGCAGCGCGTCGGGCAGGGCGGCGAACACCTGCTCGTGCTCGGCGACGAGCCGGAAGAACGGCGACCCCCACGGGTCCAGCGTCACGACGTCGAGGAGGAACAGGCTCGCGACGTCGACGCCCTCGAAGAGGTGCGCGCCGAGCGCCACGGCGCCACCGACGTCGTGGGCGACGACGTGCGGCCGCTCGAGCGACCAGTGCCGCAGGAGCGCGGCGAACCGCTCGCGCTGCGCGACGAGGTCCACGGGGACGGCGGCGTCCTGCGGTGAGGCGCCGTAGCCCGGCATGTCCCACAGGAACACGCGGTACGTCCGGCTCAGGGCATACGCCACCGGCGCCCACACCCGCGCCGACCACGGCGTGCCGTGGCAGAGCACGACGGCGTCGCCGTCGTCGGGACCCAGCACGTACGTCGCCGCCCGCGCCGGACCCGGGAGGTCGACGAGGACGGGCTCGGGCAGATCGATCACAGGCTCGGGACGCACATCAACCATGGCACCGACGCTAACGACCGCCTCTGACATCCCCGCCCCGCCGGGTCTGGGTGCACCTCGCGCGGGGAGATCGGGTGAAGAACTTAGGCGTACCTAACCTGGCCTTGGTACGCTCCTGACGTGATGACACCGCGTCAGCACGATGCCGGAAGACACACCGCCCGAACACACTGCGCCGGAACAGCAACGCCGGAGGAGAACACGTGAGCCTGCCTGCCGAGGACCTCGCCCCCGCCCCCTTGTCCGTCGTGCTGCGCGAGGGCACCCGCGCCGCGCACGGCGAGGCCAACTCCGAGCAGTTCGTCGAGGAGCTCCTGTCCGGGGCGCTCGACCGCGCCGCCTACGCCGACCTGTCCGCCCAGCTCCTCGTCGTCTACGAGGCGCTGGAGGCCGCGAGCGCCGCCCTGGCGGGCGACGACCGCGCCACGTCTCTCGTCTTCGAGGAGCTGACCCGCGTGCCGGCGATCGAGCGCGACCTGGCCTACCTGTACGGCCCGGGCTGGCGTGCGGAGATCCGGATCCTGCCCGCGACGCGCGCGTACGCCGACCACGTGCGGGAGGTCGGCAGCAGCCTGCCCCACTACGCCGCGCACTCGTACACGCGGTACCTGGGTGACCTGTCGGGCGGGCAGATCGTCAAGCGCATGATGAAGCAGCACTACGGCCTGGGCGAGGAGGGCGTGGCGTTCTACACGTTCCCCGACATCCCCAAGGTGAAGGTGTTCAAGGACGCCTACCGGGCGGCGCTGGACGGCCTGGGGCTCGCCGAGGCCGAGGTGGCGACGACGCTGGACGAGGTGCACCTCGCGTTCCGGCTGAACCGCGCGGTGTTCGGCGAGCTCGCCGCGATCCACTGCGGGAACGCACAGGCCGTCTGACATCTCACACGTCTGACTTGTCACAGCTCTGACCAGTCACAACGAGGCGTGCTGCGGTGTCAGATGGAGCATGGACACCACCGAACGCCGCATCTCCACCACAGTGCTCGTCATCGGTACGGGCGGTTCCGGCCTGCGGGCCGCCATCGAGCTCGCGGAGCAGGGCGTGGACGTCCTCGTGCTGGGCAAGCGGCCCCGCATGGACGCCCACACCTCGCTCGCCGCGGGCGGCATCAACGCGGCCCTCGGCACGATGGACGCCGAGGACTCCTGGCAGCAGCACGCCGCCGACACGATCAAGGAGAGCTACTACCTCGCCAACCCGCACACGGCGCAGATCGTGGCGCAGGGGGCCGCCCAGGGCATCGCGGACCTGGAGCGCTACGGCATGGCCTTCGCGCGGGAGGACGACGGCCGCATCTCGCAGCGGTTCTTCGGCGCGCACACCTACCGCCGGACGGCGTTCGCGGGCGACTACACGGGCCTGGAGATCCAGCGGTCGCTGGTCGGCCGCGCGAACCGGCTCGAGATCCCCGTGCTCGACTCGGTGTACGTCACCCGGATCCTGACCCGCGACGGCGCGGTGTTCGGCGCCTACGGCTTCGACGTCGGCGACGGCACGCGCTATCTCGTCCACGCCGACGCGGTGATCCTCGCGGCGGGCGGGCACAACCGCATCTGGCGCCGCACGTCGTCGCGCCGGGACGAGAACACGGGCGACTCGTTCCGCCTCGCCGTCGAGGCGGGAGCCCGGCTGCGCGACCCGGAGCTGGTGCAGTTCCACCCGTCGGGCATCCTCGAGCCGGAGAACGCCGCGGGCACGCTGGTCTCGGAGGCGGCGCGCGGCGAGGGCGGCATCCTGCGCAACGCCCGGGGCGAGCGGTTCATGGAGCGGTACGACCCGGAGCGCATGGAGCTGTCCACGCGCGACCGGGTGGCGCTGGCCGCGTACACGGAGATCAAGGAGGGGCGGGGCACCGACAAGGGCGGCGTCTGGCTCGACGTCTCGCACCTGCCGCGCGAGACGATCATGACCCGCCTGCCGCGCGTCTACCAGACGATGCTCGAGCTGCAGATGCTCGACATCACCACCGACCCGATCGAGATCGCCCCGACCGCGCACTACTCGATGGGCGGCGTCTGGGTGCGGCCCGAGGACCACGGCACGGACGTGGCGGGCCTGTACGCGATCGGCGAGGCCTCCAGCGGACTGCACGGCGCCAACCGGCTGGGCGGCAACTCCCTCATCGAGCTGCTGGTCTTCGGCCGCATCGTCGGGCGGGCGGCCGCGGCCTACGCCGCGGGCCTCGAGACCCAGTACCGCTCGCACGACGCCGAGGCCCGCGCCCGTGCCGAGGTGACCGACCTGCTCGCGGCCGACGGCCCGGAGAACGTGCGCGCCCTGCAGCGCGCGGTCCGGACCACGATGACCGAGCACGCCGGCGTCGTGCGCGACGAGGAGGGACTGACCGCGGGCCTGGGCGAGCTGGCCGAGATCGAGGCGCGCAGCGAGCGCGTCGGGGTGCACCCCGACATCGCCGGGTTCGGTGACCTTGCCCACGCCTTCGACCTCAAGGCGTCCCTGCTGGCGGCCCGCGCGACGCTCGAGGCCGCCCGCGAGCGCCGCGAGACGCGCGGCTGCCACAACCGCAGCGACTACCCCGACCTGGACCCGTCGCTGCAGGTCAACCTCGTCTGGTCGCCCGACGGCGGGGTGGAGCGCGAGGAGATCCCTGCCGTCCCGGACGAGATCGCGACCCTGATCCGCGACGTCGACCAGGTGGGCAAGCTCGTCGAGTGAAGCCGGTGCGGCGGCGCCGTCCCGCGCGGTGGCACGACCACACCACGGGACGGCGTCGCACGCTCCCGGCCCGCCGCCTAGGGTGGCGCTGCCCGCACCAGCCGGGCGTCCGAGCACCACCTGAACGGAGACATCGCGTGCCCCTCCTGGACGATCGCCTCATCCCGGTCTTCGACGAGGTCATCACCCGCAACCCTGGCGAGACCGAGTTCCACCAGGCCGTGCGCGAGGTACTGGAGAGCCTTGGCCCGGTCGTGGCCAAGCACCCCCAGTACGCCGACGCCGAGGTGATCAGACGCCTGTGCGAGCCGGAGCGGCAGATCATCTTCCGGGTGCCGTGGACCGACGACGCCGGGCGCGTGCAGCTCAACCGCGGCTTCCGCGTGGAGTTCAGCTCGGCGCTCGGCCCGTACAAGGGCGGGCTGCGGTTCCACCCGTCGGTGTACCTGGGGATCGTGAAGTTCCTCGGGTTCGAGCAGATCTTCAAGAACTCCCTCACGGGCCTGCCGATCGGCGGGGCGAAGGGCGGCAGCGACTTCGACCCGAAGGGCCGCAGCGACGCGGAGGTCATGCGGTTCTGCCAGTCGTTCATGACGGAGCTGTACCGGCACCTCGGCGAGCACACCGACGTCCCGGCCGGCGACATCGGCGTGGGCGGGCGTGAGCTGGGCTACCTGTTCGGCCAGTACAAGCGCATCACCAACCGTTACGAGTCAGGCGTGCTCACAGGCAAGGGCCTGAGCTGGGGCGGCTCCCAGGTGCGCACGGAGGCCACCGGGTACGGCACGGTGTTCTTCGTCCAGGAGATGCTCGCCGCCACCGGCGAGTCCTTCGACGGGCTGCGCGTGGTCGTATCGGGGTCGGGCAACGTCGCCATCCACGCGATCGAGAAGCTGCACGAGCTGGGCGCCCGCGTCGTCGCGTGCTCGGACTCGGGCGGTTACGTCGTCGACGACGCCGGGATCGACCTCGACCTGCTCAAGGAGATCAAGAACGAGCAGCGCGGCCGCGTCTCCGACTACGCGGAGCGGCGTGACGGCGCCCGGTACGTCGCGGGCGGGTCGGTCTGGCAGGTGCCGTGCGACATCGCGCTGCCCTGCGCCACCCAGAACGAGCTCAACGGCACGGATGCGAAGGCGCTGGTCGAGAACGGCTGCCGCATCGTCGCCGAGGGCGCCAACATGCCGACCATGCCCGAGGCGATCCGCTTCCTGCGCGACGCCGGCGTGCGGTTCGCGCCGGGCAAGGCCGTCAACGCGGGCGGCGTCGCGACGAGCGCGCTGGAGATGCAGCAGAACGCGTCGCGGGACTCGTGGACGTTCGAGCACACGCAGGAGCGGCTCGCCGACATCATGCGGTCGATCCACGACAGGACGCTGGAGACCGCCGACGAGTACGGCGTGCCGGGCGACTACGTGGCGGGTGCGAACATCGCGGGCTTCACGCGCGTCGCGGACGCGACCCTGGCGCTGGGGCTCATCTGACGACCGGCTGACGGTCAGCGCGCGAGGTCCGCCGCCGCACGCACGACGAGGCGTGGCTCGACCAGCACGTACGCGGGATCGTCCTGCGGGCCGCCGTGCAGGACGGCACTGCCCGTCGGCCCCATGAGAAGGTCCAGCACCCCCGCCGCCACCTGCTCCGGCAGCTGCTCGACGCTGCTCAGCCCGAGCGCCTCGGCGGCGGGGGTGTTGTCGAACCCGACCACGGGCAGCTCCGGGCGGCCGAGCCCGGTCGCCGCGAGGTGAGCGCCGATCGCGAGCGAGTCGCTCACGCAGACGATGCCGTCGACGTCCGGGTCCTCCGCCAGCGCCGCGGCGGTCAGCTCCCTCGCCAGGCCGAGGCTCTCCTCGGTGTGCCAGCGCGGCCCCTCGGCCCCGGCCTCGGCCATCGCCTCGAGCCAGCCGCGGGCGCGGTCGTCGCCCGTCCCGGAGCCCTCCGGCCAGCCGAGGAAGGCGATCCGCGTGCCCGCCGCGCCGAGCAGGTGCCGCGTGGCCGCGCGCGTGCCGGCTGCGCCGTCGACGTCGGCCCACGCGTGGGCCGGACGCGTGCCGTCGCCGGACCGCCAGGGGCGCCCGAAGGCGACGAAGGGCACGGCGCGGTCCTGCAACCACGCGGTGCGCGTGTCCTCGCGGGAGGTGCCCGTCAGGACGACGGCGTCGATCTCCCCGCCGTCGACGAGGTCGCCGATCCGGTCGATCTCCTCGTCGGGCGTCCGCGCGGCGTACAGGAGCACCCGCATCCCGCGCTCGCCGGCGCGCTCGGTGAGCGCGTGGACGAAGCGGTCCAGCACCACCCCGGAGATCCCGCCCGCGTACGGGTCCAGGCGGACGCCGATCGTCGAGCTGCGGCGGGTGCGCAGCCGCCGCGCGGCGGCGTGCGGCCGGTAGCCCAGCTCGACGATGGCGGCCTGCACGCGCTCGCGGGTGGGTTCGCGCACGATGTCGGGGGCGTTCAGCACGTTCGACACCGTCTGCCGGGACACGCCGGCCGCGCGCGCGACGTCCTGCACCGTCGGGGCCTTCGCCATCGTGATCCTCCCGTCCGTCCCGGCACGTCATCCTAGGTCCGCGGCGCCGTACGCCGTTCGCCTTGACACCACCGCCGCACGCTCCTTACGCTCGTGGCACCGAATTTGATCGTTCAAAATCGGTTCGCCCACCCCGTGGCTCGTCAAAGGAGAAGAGACATGACACGGCCCTCCCACCACAGGCTCGCCGGAGCGGGCGCACTGCTGACGGCCGGCGCGCTGGCCCTCAGCGCGTGCGGCGGCACCGGCTTCGAGGAGCCGGCAGGCGGCGCCTCCTCCGGCGGCACGGAGCTCACCAGCTCCGACGACGCGCTCACGGTGCTCATCGGTTCGTCCGGCGACGCGGAGACGGACGCGGTCACCGCGGCGGTGGACGCGTGGTCGCAGGAGTCCGGCGTCGAGGCAGAGGTCCAGGTCGCGAACGACCTGCCGCAACAGCTCTCGCAGGGCTTCGCCGCCGGGTCGCCGCCCGACCTGTTCTACCTCGCACCCGAGGCGCTCGCCGGGTACGCCGAGAACGGCTCCCTCCAGCCGTACGGCGAGCTGCTGGAGAACAAGGACGACTTCTACCCGTCCCTCGTGGAGAACTTCACGGTCGACGAGACGTTCTACTGCGCGCCCAAGGACTTTTCGACGCTCGCCCTGGTCATCAACGACGAGCTCTGGGCGGACGCCGGCCTGACGGACGACGACGTGCCCACCACCTGGGACGAGCTGTCCGAGGTCGCGCAAGAGCTCACCACCGGCGGCCGGGCGGGCCTGGCGTTCGGCGCCGAGTACCAGCGGGTCGGCACCTTCATGGCGCAGGCCGGCGGCGGCCTCGTCGTCGACGGCGAGCCCGTCGCCGACAGCGACGGCAGCATCGAGGGTCTCGAGTACGTCCAGGGTCACCTGCAGGACCGCACGTTCGCGTACGCCGCGGACCTGGGCGCCGGCTGGGGCGGCGAGGCGTTCGGCAAGGAGCTGGCGGCGATGGTGATCGAGGGCAACTGGATCACCGGCGCGCTGGAGAACGACTTCCCCGACGTGGACTTCACGGTCGCCGAGCTGCCCGCCGGACCGGCCGGGCCTGGCACGCTCCAGTTCACGAACTGCTGGGGCATGGCGGCCGACAGCCCGAACCAGGAGGCCGCGCTGAGCCTGGTGGAGCACCTGACCAGCACGGAGCAGCAGCTCGCGTTCTCCGAGGCGTTCGGCCCCATGCCGTCCATCGAGTCGGCAGCAGCCGGCTGGACCGAGGCCAACCCCGATCTCACGGCCTTCCTCGACGGCGCGCAGTACGCGCAGTTCCCGCCGACCTGGGCCGGTGCCACCGACGTCGTCACCGACCTCAACGCCCAGCTCGAGTCGCTCGAGTCGGGCGATGTCACGGCGATCCTCGGCGCCGCCCAGTCCAACCTCGAGGCGATCGCGGAATGAGCGTGCCGGCGCACGCCGCGGCCCGCGGCGCCGGCCGGGCCCGCAGGCCCGGTCTGCGCCGCGGCGAGACCCTGGCGGGGTGGGTCTTCACCCTCCCCGTGCTGGTGATCCTCGGCGTGTTCCTGCTCGTCCCCGTCCTCATGGCGCTGTGGGTCAGCTTCTCGGACTGGTCGGGGCGCGGCAGCCCGCTCTCGTCGGGAGTCGGGTTCGTCGGGTTCGACAACTACGCCGCCGTCACTACCGGCGGCGGGCTGGCCGAGCGCGACTTCGGCGTCGCGCTGCGGAACAACGCCTGGTACGTGCTGCTGGTGGTCCCGCTGCAGACAGCTCTCGCCCTGTTCCTCGCGGTGCTGGTGAACCGGGCGGTGCTGCGCGGGCGGGGCGTCTTCCGCACGGCCTTCTACTTCCCCTCGGTCACGAGCTCCGTGGCCATCACGGTGCTGTGGCTGTTCCTCTTCTCGACCTCGGGCGTGGTCAACACGGTCCTGGCCCGCCTCGGTGTCGCGGGACCCAACTGGTTCAACGAGCCGAGCGGCGTGCTGCACAACCTCCTGCGCGCGCTCGGCGTGGACACCGGGCCCCGGCTCCTGACCGGCCACGGGTTCCTCGGGCTCACGTGGTGGGACTGGCTGGCCGGACCGTCCGTCGCGATGTCGGCGTTCGTGCTCATGGCGGTCTTCACCACCAGCGGCACGTTCATGCTCCTGTTCCTCGCCGGGCTGCAGAACATCACGCCGGAGGTCGAGGAGGCCGCGATGGTCGACGGCGCGAACGCGTGGCAACGCTTCTGGCGCATCACGCTGCCCCAGCTCCGCCCGACCCTCTTCACGGTGCTGACGCTCGGCCTCATCGGCTGCTGGCAGGTGTTCGACCAGATCTACACGGGCACGCAGGGCGGTCCCGGCAAGACGACGCTCACCCCCGCGTACCTCAGCTACCAGTCCGCCTTTCTGTCGCAGGAGTGGGGGCAGGGTGCAGCGATCGCGTTCATCCTGTTCGTCATCATCGTGCTGCTGACGCTCCTGCAGCGATGGATCCTCCGACCCGCCGACGGTGTCCGATGAGGGCCGCGCGCAGGTCCGTCGGCTGGCAGGCCGGGCTGTACGCCCTGCTGGCCCTGCTGGCGCTCGTCTACGTCTACCCGTTCCTCGTCCAGCTCGCGACGTCCGTCAAGACGGAGGCCGCCGCGGCGGCCGACCCGGTCTCGCTGGTCCCCGACCCGCTGACCTGGGCCGCCTACGCCAGGCTCTTCCTGCGCTCGGACTTCCCCGTCTGGTTCGCCAACTCGGCCGTCGTGACGGTGCTCGTGACGGCGGGCCGGGTGTTCTTCGACTCGCTGGCCGGCTACGCGCTGGCGCGTCTGCGGTTCCGTGGGCGCGGCGTGGTCTACGCCGCGCTGGTGGCGGTCATGGCCGTCCCGACGGTGGTGCTGCTGATCCCGAAGTTCCTCGTGATCAACCAGCTCGGCATCTACGACTCGTACGCGGGCATGGTGCTGCCTCTCCTGGTCGACGCGGCCGGCGTGTTCATCATGAAGAACTTCTTCGAGTCGATTCCCGCCTCTGTCGAGGAGCAGGCCCGGATCGACGGGGCCGGCACGTTCCGGATCTTCTGGTCTGTCGTGCTCCCCATGGCCCGGCCCGCCCTCGTGACCATCGTGATCCTCTCCTTCCAGGGCTCGTGGAACGAGCTGAGCCACTTCATCGTCTCGGCGCAGTCGCCCGAGCTGACGACCCTGACCAAGGGCGTCGCGTCCCTGGCGAGCGGACAGCTCAGCCAGGGCAGCCAGTACCCGCTCAAGCTCGCCGCCGCGGCGATCATGACCGTCCCCGTCGCGGTCGTGTTCTTCGTGTTCCAGCGGCGCATCATGAACACCAGCGAAGGAGCCGTCAAGGAATGACGCCGTCCCCCACCCCCCCGCAGCAGGCCCCGCAGCACCCGGTGCAGCCGCTGCTCAGCGACGCCGTCATCGCGCTGCGCGCCCCGACGCAGGTCTGGTCCGGGCGCGGCGGCGACCTCGGCGCCGCACCGATCGACGGGATCTACCACGGCGACGTGCGGCACGTGCGCGACCTGGTGCTGGAGTGCGCCGAGTCGGCGGTCGAGTACGTGTCGCTCGTCCCGGAGAGCGCCTCGCACGTCGTGTTCGGCGCGCTCCTGCGCGGCGCGGACGACGCCAGGCCGGACCCGACGGTACGTCTGGTGCGGGACCGCCGCGTGGGTGACGGCTCGCTCGCCGAGACCTGGACCGTCACCTCGCACCTGGCCGAGCCCACGCGCGTGACCCTCCGGCTCCGGCTGCACCCGGACTTCGCGAGCATGCACGACGTCAAGGCGGGCCTCGCCGACGAACGGGACGACGGGACCGACGAGGCCCAGGACCCCGCCCGCGTCACCATCACCACGCAGCCCGGCTCCGCCACGGCCGCCTCGGGCTCCGCGCGCTTCACGCTGACGGCCGACGGCGCCGAGGTGAGCACGACCCCGGACGACGGCGCGATCCAGGCCACCTGGTCGCTCGACGTCCCGGCCCGTGGTCAGGCCGAGGCGGCATGGGCGCTCGCGCTGCACGACGACGCCCTGGTGGTCCGCGGCGCACAGGGCACCTGGCCGGCCCCGGACGCCCGGGCGGCCGTGCGCGTCCCCGGCGACGCCGACCCCCGCCTGTCCCGGTGGCTCGACACCGCGCTCGGCGACCTCGACGCCCTGCGTCTGGCCCTCCCCGACGACCCAGGGGACGACTTCTTCGCCGCCGGCGCGCCCTGGTTCTTCACGCTCTTCGGCCGGGACGCGATCTGGGCCGCCCGGCTCGCGCTCCCGCTCGACGTGGGCGTCGCGGCGTCGACCCTGCGGGTCCTTGCCCGGTTGCAGGGCACCGCGGACGACGTCGACACCGCCCAGGAGCCCGGCAAGATCCTCCACGAGCTGCGCGCCGCACCGCTCGAGATCCCGGGCGAGGGCGTCGTCCTGCCGCCGCTGTACTACGGCAGCGTCGACTCGACGCCGCTGTGGGTCTGCCTCCTCGCCGACGCCTGGCGCGCCGGCATGCCCGACGACGAGGTCGCCGCTCTGCTGCCCGCGCTCCGCAACGCCCTGACCTGGTTGACCGAGTACGGCGACAGCGACGGCGACGGGTTCGTCGACTACATCGACCGCACCGGCCGTGGCCTGGCCAACCAGGGCTGGAAGGACTCGGGCGACTCGATCCAGTGGCGCGACGGACACCTCGCCGAGGGACCGATCGCGCTGTGCGAGGTCCAGGGCTACGCGTACGAGGCGGCCCTCGCCGGGGCCGACCTCCTGGAGGCGTTCACCGGCGCGGACGGTGCCCCGACCTCGGGCCCCCTGGCCCCCGCCGCCCTCCGCCGCTGGGCCGCCGACCTGCGTGCCCGGTTCGCGGAGGCGTACTGGGTGCAGACCCCCGAGGGCCGCTACCCGGCCGTCGCGCTGGATCGGAACAAGCGACCGGTCGACACGCTGACCAGCAACATCGGGCATCTGCTGGGCACAGGGATCCTCGACGCGACCGAGGAGCAGCACGTCGCCGACCTGCTGCTCGGCCCGTCGATGTCCAGCGGGTTCGGCATCCGGACCATGTCGACGGGCGCGGCAGGTTACTGGCCGCTCTCGTACCACGGGGGCAGCGTATGGACGCACGACACCGCCATCGTCGTGCACGGCATGCTCCGCGCCGGGCTCGGCGACCAGGCGCGGCGCGCCGTGGACGGGCTGCTCGCGGCGGCGGAGGGCTTCGCGTACCGCGTCCCCGAGCTGCACGGCGGGGACGCCGCCACCCGCGCAGGAGTGCCGACGCCCTACCCGGCGGCCTGCCGTCCGCAGGCTTGGTCGGCCGCCGCGGCGATCACCTGCCTGGCGGTGTCGACCCGCGGGTAACCTGCCGTCATGAGACGCGTGACCCTCCAGGACGTGGCCGACCGCGCGGGGGTCTCGATGAAGACGGTGTCGAACGTGGTGCGCGGGTACCAGCACGTCAGCCCCGGCATGCGCGCACGGGTCCAGCTCGCGATCGACGAGCTCGGCTACCGCCCCAACCGCACCGGCCGTAGCCTCGCCACCGGGCGGTCGAGCATGATCGGGCTCGCGTTCCCGGACCTCCGCCGGCCCTACTTCGCGGAGCTGGCGCACGTCTTCGCCCGCGTCGCGCGGACGCGCGGCTACCACCTCCTGCTCGCCGAGACCGGCGCGACGGTCGAGGGCGAGCGCTCCGTGCTGCGCGATCAGGAGGCCGGGATCCTCGACGGCATGGTGCTGCAGCCGCAGATGCTGGCCGCGAGCGAGCTGGACGTCGAGCGGCACGGCATGCCGATCGTCTTCCTCGGCGAGGACCCCCAGCCCGCCGGGGCGGACCAGGTCGCGATCGACAACGTCGCGGCGGCCCGCGAGGCGGTCGAGCACCTGGTCCGCCTGGGGCGGCGGCGCATCGGGTTCCTCGGCCACGAGACCGAACGGGTGTCGTGGACGTCACGCCTGCGGATCGAGGGCTACCGGACCGCGCTGGAGCAGGCCGGCCTGGAGGCGGACCCGCGGCGGCTCGTCGAGCGACGGCAGGACGGCGACGCCCGCGACGCCGAGGAGGCCCTCGACGCCGCGCTGTCCGCCGGCCTGGAGCTGGACGGCCTGCTGTGCCGCGACGACCTCGCAGCGATCGGCGCCCTCCGGGCCCTGCGGCGGCACGGGCTCGACGTACCCGGCGATGTCGCGGTCGTCGGCTGGGACGCGATCGAGCTCGGCGCCAGCACGGCGCCGAGCCTCACCTCCGTGGCACCCGACACGCGCGCGCTCGCCGAGCGCGCCCTCGACCTGCTGCTGGACCGGCTCGACGGCTACGCCGGGCCGGGCAGGCACGTCACGGTGGGCCACACCCTGGCGCTCCGCGAGAGCGCCCCTCTCAGCCCACCACCGTCGCCAGCTCCTCCACCAGCGCGTCCCTGACCGGGCCCGGGAGCGCCACGGCCGCGAGCTCCGCGATCTTCTCCGTCGGCGTCCGGTCGCTGCTGACCACCTCCCACGCCCTCAGCTTCTCCGCGTTCGGTGCCTGCGCGGACTCGAGGATCGCGCGCAGGGCGTCGGTCCGGTCGGTCCCGACCCGCAGCGGCCCGCCGCCGACCCGGACGACGACGCCGTCCCCCGGCGCGGCCGCCACCTGCACGCTCCAGCGCCCGTCCACGCCGCTGACGCGGACCTCCGCGCCGTCGACCGTGACAGGTCCTGCGGGCAGCGCCGCCAGGAACGTCAGCGTCCACGTGCGCCGCGCGGGCAGCACGGAGGCGTCGCCCTCGACGGCGCCGATCCGCAGCTCGCCCTCCTCGCGGTCCCAGCCGATCACGGTCCGCGCCGCGGGCCCCGCGCCGTCGACGTCGCCCGCACCGTCCACCGCACCGTCCACCGCACCGTCCACCACGTCGTCCTCGCGGTCCTCCCCCAGCACGAACCGCCCCGACGCGCCCGGCGCCACGAGCACCTCGAGCTCTGCCGGGTTCCGGGTCGCGTCCAGCCCGGGCGAGTCGTCCAGCGGGAGGATGCCGCCGGCCCGCAGCAGCACGGGCACGGACGCGAGGTCCCTGTGCATCTCCAGCGTGCGGTCGCCCCGGTAGACCGCACCGGTGAAGACATCGGTCCAGAGCCCGGCGGGCAGCCACACCCGCACCCGTCCCCTGAGCGAGGCGGGGTCGCGGGGCGACGTGACGGGCGCGACGAGCAGCTCGCTGCCGAACGCGTACTCGTTCGGCACCTCGTAGGCCTCGGACCGGCGCGGCTCCAGGTGGTACACCGGCCGCACGAGCGGCACGCCCGCAGCGGCGCGGTGGTTCATCGTGTGCAGGTAGGGCACGAGCCGGTGCCGCAGCCGCAGCGCGTCGCCCATCGCGGCGCGGTGCTCGGGCGGGAACTGCCACGGCTCCTTGCGGATGAAGGGGTTGTTGGCGGAGTGCAGCCGCATGATCGGCGAGAACACGCCGTACTGCACCCACCGGGTGGCCAGCTCGTCGTCGCGGACGCCGCGCGTGTGCCCGCCGATGTCGTGGCTCCACCAGGCGTAGCCGATGTTCGCGGCAGTCGCGGTGAACTCGGGCTGGAAGTCGAGCGACGCCCAGGAGACCACGGTGTCGCCCGAGAACCCGACCGCGTACCGGTGACTGCCCGGGCCCGCGTACCGCGAGAACGTCATGCCCGGCTTCCCGTCGCGCGCGGCGTCGAGGTGGTGGAAGTGGTTGAGCACCCACAGCGGGTCCACGCCGGGCAGGTCCGACGTGCGCCCCTGCTGCCAGTCGATCCACCAGAAGTCGACGCCCTGCTCCTCCAGCGGGTGGTGCAGCTCGCGGAAGTACGCGCGCAGGAACGCCGGGTCGGTCGGGTCGAACGCGATCGGCTCGCCGGCATCCGGGTCGACACCCAGGGCGCGTGCCATCGCGGGGTAGGCGTCCTCGAAGGCGCGCACGCCGTCGGCGGGGTGCAGGTTGAGCGTGGTGCGCAGCCCGCGCTCGTGCAGGGTGCGCAGGAAGCGCTCCGGGTCGGGGAACAGCGTCCGCTCCCACGAGTACCCGGTCCAGCCGGAGCCGTGCTCGGGCGGCACCGAGCCGACGCGGTGCCAGTCCATGTCGATCACCGCGACGGAGAACGGGACGCCCTCGTCCTCGAACCGGTCGAGCAGAGCGAGGTAGGAGTCCTCCGTGTAGGGGAAGTACCGGCTCCACCAGTTGCCGAGGGCCCAGCGCGGGAGCCGCATCGCGGGCCCCGACACCCGGTACAGGTCAGCGACGGCGTCGGCGAACTCCCGCCCGTGCGCGAACACGTACAGGTCCTGCCGGCCGGCTACGCGCGAGCCGACCCAGCCGTCGTCCTCGAACAGGAACGACGCCGAGTCGTCGACGACGGCGATCCCCGCGGGCGAGACGACGCCGGGCTCGAGCGCGGTGCGGCCGTCGACGTCGTCGAGCGTGCGGGCGGTGCCGCCCAGGTCGTGGGTCGGCTCGCCGTAGCGCCAGCGGCCGGCGTCGCGGCCCAGCACCTCGACGACGAGGCCGCTCGCGGTGAGCTCCCCGCCGTCGTACCGCAGGCGGGCGCGGCGCGTGGTGACGACGACGCCGTCCCCGACGCGCTCGACGTCGGCCTCGACGGGCGGCAGGTACCGCCGGACCGCGAACGTGGAGGCGCGGTCCTCGAACCCGCCGTCCGCCGACCGCTCGACGCGGAACACGCCGTCGGTCAGCACGGTGACGCGCCAGCCGTCACCGACCACCTGTTGCTCGGGCCGCGCGTGCGGCGCGGCTCCTGGGAGTGGCCGGACAACAGGCAGAGACATAGGGCTCCTCGAGAACAGAAGAACAGAAGAACAGAGACTCAGTGCTTGACCGCGCCCTGCGTCACGCCGCTGATGACCCAGCGCTGCGCGAGCAGGTACACGACGATCGTCGGCGCCATCGCCATGAGGTACGAGGCGAACGCGACGTTGTGGTCGGTGCCGAACTGGCTCTGGAAGATGTTCTGCACCACGGGCAGCGTCTGCAGGGCCGGGTCGGACGTGATGAGCGACGGCATCATGAAGTCGTTCCACGACGCGAGGAACGCGAAGATCCCGACCGTCGCGTTCATCGGGCCCAGCAGCGGCAGGACGATGCGCCAGAAGATCTGCGGCGTGCTCGCGCCGTCGATCCGCGCGCTCTCCTCGAGCTCGATCGGGATCGAGCGCAGGTAGGCGGTGTACAGGAGCACGCTGAACGAGAGCTGGAACATCGCGTGCAGGATGCCGACGCCGACGGGGTTGTCGAGGCCGGTGAGCGCGGTGAGCTGGATCTGCGGCAGGGCGACGACCGGGAACGGCAGGAACAGGGCCACGAGCAGGTAGATCATCGACCACCGGAAGAACCGGTGCGACCAGTTCCGCGCGATCGCGTAGGCGGCCAGCGAGCTGAGCAGCAGGGTGAGCAGGACGGCGAGCGCGGCGGCCCCCACGGAGACGCCGAACGCCACGGGGAACCGGGTGAGCTGCCATGCCTCGGCGAAGCTCGCGGGGTTGAGCGGCGCGGGCAGGGAGAACGCGTTGCCGTCCGCGGACTGCTCGCTCGTCTTGAACGCCATCGACACCGTGACGTACAGCGGGACGAGGACGGTCAGGGTGGCGAGGGCCAGCAGGACGGTCAGGAGCCGGTTGGTCCGGTGCAGGCCCTTGCGCCGGCGCAGAGGCGTCTCGACGGTGGTCACAGCCGGACCGCCCTTCCGCGGGTGGCGACGATCTGGGCGACCGAGATGAAAGCCGTCACGACGAGGAACACCGTGGCGTTGGCCATCTGGTAGGCGTAGTCGCCGCCGGTGAAGCCGCCGAAGATGGTCATCGCGACGCTGCTGGTCGCCGTGCCGGGTCCGCCTCCGGTGAGGCCGACGATGACGTCGTACACGCCGAGGTACCCCTTCACGCCGAGGATCGTGTTGATGAGGACGAAGCCCGCGACGAGCGGGAGGGTGATCGACCGGAACTGCCGCCACGGGGAGGCGCCGTCCAGCGCGCTCGCCTCGTAGAGCTCGTTCGGGATGGACGTGAGCCCGGCGGTGTAGACGAGCAGGGCGCCGGGGATCGTCTGCCACGCGGAGACGACCACGATCGACAACCAGGCCAGGTCGGGGTTGCCGAGGATGCTCTCCTCGAGCGGCCCGAACCCGACGGCGGTCGCGAGCGCGGGCAGCGAGTTGGAGAACAGGAAGTTGAACACGTAGGCCACGACGATGCCCGCGACGACCATGGGGATGACGAACACGGTGCGCAGCGTCGTGGCGAACCGGATGCGCCGGGTCAGGGCGACGGCGAGCGCCAGCGCGATCACCTGCGCGACGACGACGGTGACGAGCGCGAAACCGAGCGTGAACCCGTAGGACTCGAGGATGCGCGGGTCGCTGAACAGCGCGGTGTAGTTGCGCAGGCCGAGGAACGACCACTCGCCGAACCCGACGTAGTCCGTGAGGCTGTAGAAGATGCCGATGAGGGCGGGCACGACGACGAACGCGGTGAACACCACGAGGGTGGGCACGAGGAACAGGTAGAAGACGGGCTCGACCCGGCCGCCGTGGGCGCGCCGCACGGGGGCGTCCTGGGTGGCGGGCGCCGCGGGCAGGGTGGGCAGGGCGGTCATACGGTGGCCTCCCGTCCCGCGAGACGGCGCCAGTCGGCGTCGAGCGTGCGCAGCATGCTCTCGAAGTCGCCGCTGCGGATCGCCTCCTGGAGGTAGTTGCCGAGCGGGATCGACGTCGGCACGAACGTACCCGCACCCTGGTAGAAGGCCGCGCGGTCGACGTACTCCTGCAGGCCCGCGAGCCGCTCGTCCTGCTGGGGCGGGGCGTCCTGGAGCGTCGAGTAGGCGAGGTTGTCGGCGTTGTAGGCGTTGATGACGTCGGGCCGCATGAGGAACTCCACGAGCTCGCGTGCCTCCTCCCGGTGCGTGGACGCGGTCGGGATCCACAGGCCGAGGTCGATGTTGACCCGGACCTGCCGGTCGTCGGGGTCCTCGGAGACCGGCAGCGGGAACGTACCGATCTCGAGGTCGGGGTCGACGAGGGCGATCTGGCTCAGCGCCCACGGGCCCTGGAGGTACATGGCCGCCTCGCCGCGGCCGAACGCGAGGTTGCCGTCGGCGTACGCGCGCACGGCGTGGTCCTCGTTGAAGTAGGTCGAGATCGTCCGTGCGCGCTCCATCGGCACGGCGAAGTCCTTCTCGAACGAGACCGGCGAGTCCGGCCCGACGTCGGTGCCCTGCTCCTTGAGCCGGCGGAAGAACTCGCCGGGTGCGACGAGGCTGCCGACGGAGTAGTCGAACAGGCCCTGCCAGAGCGTCCACGGGTCGCGGTCGGTCGCGTACACGGGCGTGATGCCGGCGCTCCGCAGCTCCTCGCACACGTCGACGAACCGGGACCAGGTCTCGGGGACGGGCAGGTCGTGGTCGGCAAAGATCCGCTTGTTGTAGATGACGCCGGCCGCGGCGAGCGAGTACGGCAGCACGCTCGTGCGGCCGGGGTAGGTCGCGTACTGGTCGGTGAGCTCGCCGATGTCGGTGCGGACGGTGCGCGCGGACGGCAGGTCGGACAGGTCGCCGAGCACGCCGCGCTCGACGTACCGGGCGAGCTCGAGGTTGTCGTTGAAGCAGCCGACGTCGGCGGGCTCGTCGCGGACGAACTGCGGCGCGATGGCGACGGTGCTGTCGTGCACGACGGCGATGCCCGGCCGTTCGCGCTCGAAGCGCCGCAGCAGCTCGTCGAAGTAGGCGACGACCTCCTGCTTCTGCTCGTAGAACCGCAGGGTGACGCCCTCGGCAGCACGGGACGACGGCGCGCAGCCCGCCGCCCCGAGCGCGAGGAGCGCGGCCGACCCGGCCAGGAAGGACCGGCGGCTCAGACCGGGTCTCACGTGACTGCTCACCGATGCTTCTCCCTGCTCGAACTCCGTTGCTCGCGGCGACCGCCCGGAATTTACAGCGCTGTAAATCGGGAGTCAACCAGCCGGTCAGGAATCGAGAAGCGCCGGCCCGAGACCCGGACCTAGCGTCGGGGGCATGGCACACACCGACGCACCGCACACCGACGCACCGCGCATCGACACACCGCGCATCGACACACCGCGCATCGACGCCGTCACGCTCGAGGTGGCCGACCTGACCACAGCCCGCACCTTCTACGACACGGCCTTCGACCTCGGCGACCGGCTGGACCTGCGCGAGTCCGACGCCCCCACCAGCGGGTTCCGCGGCTACCACCTGTCCGTCGTCGCGAGCCGGCCGGCCGACGTCAGGGCGCTGTTCGACGGCGCCGTCGACGCAGGCGCCACCGTGCTGCGCCCCGTCGCGAAGTCGCTGTGGGGCACCGGCGGCGTCGTCCAGGCGCCCGACGGCGCGATCTGGAAGGTCGCCACGTCCGCGAAGAAGGACACCCGCCCGGCCGAGCGCCGCATCGACGAGGTCGTCCTGCTTCTCGGCGCGGCCGACGTCGGCGCGAGCAAGGCGTTCTACGCCGGGCACGGCCTGCGGGTCGGCAAGAGCTTCGGCTCGTACGTCGACTTCGCGATGGGCGACAGCCCCATCGGCTTCGGCCTCTACAAGCGGCGTGCCCTGGCCAAGGACGCCGGCGTGCCGCCCGAGGGGTCGGGCTCGCACCGGATCGTGCTGCGGGGCGGCCTCGGCGAGGTCACCGACCCCGACGGCTTCGCCTGGGAGCCGAGCCGCGCTGCCCGGGGCTGACCGTCACCCCTCCCCCAGCGCCTCCGCGACCCGCGCCCGGAGGGCCGGCACGACCTCCTGCTCGAACCACGGGTTGCGGGTCTGCCAGCGGAAGTTGAGCGGCGACGGGTGCACCAGCGGGACGGCGTCGGGCAGGTACTCGGCCCAGGCCCGGACCGTCTCCGTGAGGGTGCCCCGCGCCCGCGCGCCCAGGTAGTACTTCTGGGCGTAGGCGCCGACGAGGACCAGGAGCCGCACGTCCGGCAGCTCGGCGAGGATCCTCGGGTGCCACAGCGGCGCGAAGTCCGGGCGGGGCGGCAGGTCGCCCGAGGTCCCCTTGCCCGGGTACCAGAAGTCCATGGGCAGGATCGCGAACCGCTCGGGGTCGTAGAAGACCTCGTCCGGGACGCCGAGCCACGCGCGCAGGCGCACGCCGCTCGCGTCGTCCCACGGGATGCCGCTGGCCTGCGCCTTGCGCCCAGGCGCCTGCCCGACGACGACGACACGCGCCCCGGGAGCCGCGGCGTACAGGGGCTGCCAGCCGAGCTCGCGGGCCCACGCGTTCGACGGGTGGGCGACGAGCTCGGCGCGGATGGTGTCCAGCACGGTCTGCACGGGCCCAGTCTCGCGCGGTGCGTGTCCCCCGTGCGAGCTACCCCGATTGCCCACCCCGCGGTGACGACCCGGCGGGTTCGGTCTCCCTAGCGTTCTCGGTACCCGAACAACCCGGGCAGCAACAACCGAGAACCAAGGAGTAGTCGTGCGTCTGGTGTGGCAGCTGGTGGCCGTCGTGGCCGTCTCTTTCCTGGGCGGGCAGGCCCTCGTCCTCACGGGGGACAACCCGTGGCTGACCCTCGTGGTCGGCCTGGCGACCGCCGTTGGCGCCCTCGCCCTCTACGCGTGGGTCGTGCGGCGCACCGAGCGGCGCGTCGTGACGGAGCTCGCCGCCGACGGCGCGGCCCGGTCGCTGGGTCTCGGCACGCTGGTCGGCCTCGGCGTCTTCTCCGCCGTCATCGGCATCATCGCGGCGCTCGGCGGCTACACCGTGCACGGGCTCGGCACCGTGCCGGGCGCGCTCGGGCTGGTCGGCTTCATGGCCGGCGCCGCGGTGACCGAGGAGCTCCTGTGGCGCGGCGTGCTGTTCCGGTTCGTCGAGGGCTGGATCGGCACCTGGGCCGCCCTCGCGCTGACGGGCCTGCTGTTCGGCCTGGCGCACCTGCTCAACCCGAACGCCACCCTGTGGGGCGCGATCGCCATCGCGATCGAGGCGGGCGGCATGCTGACCGCGGCGTACGTCGCGACCCGGCGCCTGTGGCTGCCCATCGGCCTGCACCTCGGCTGGAACGTCGCGGGCAGCGCGCTGTTCTCGACCGAGGTGTCCGGCAACGACACCTCGCAGGGCCTGCTCGACGCCTCGACGTCGGGGAACGTGCTGGTCACAGGCGGCGCGTTCGGGCCGGAGGGCAGCGTGTTCTCGGTGCTGCTCTGCGCGGCGACCGCCGTCGTCCTCCTCGTGGTCGCGCACCGGCGTGGCGAGATCGTGCCGCTGCGGCGCTCGGCCCGCGCGGCGCGGGACGCCGCTAGGCTCCCCGCGTGACCGACCTGACGCCCCTCCCCGGACGGTGGCTGTCCGGCGCCGTCGACCGCTGGCACCGGCTCGACGTCACCGTCCGGGACCTCCCCCTCGCCCTGCTCCACCTCGGCCTCGGCCTCGTGCCGGTGCTGCGGGAGTACGGCACGCAGCTCGGCGGCCTGCCCGCCCGTCCGCTGGACGGGTGGGCGCTGCTGGCGATGGCGCTGCTGACGCTGCCGCTCGCGGTGCGGCGCCGGTGGCCCCTCGTCTGCGTCCTCGTGGTCTCCGGCGGGTTCGCGCTCGCCCAGCTCCTGGCGTACCCGTCGTTCGCGTCCAACGCGTTCCCGGTCGTGCTGCTCAGCACGGGCGCCCACCTCGCCCGGCGGCGCGCGCTCGTCGCGGGCGGGCTCGCCGCCGCGTACGTCGTGCTGGCGATGACCCTCGACCGGCTCGGCGGCGACGAGCGGCTGGACGAGTACGTGACGTTCTTCGTCGCGGTCGCCGTCTTCTGGGGCGCGGGCGCCTGGCTGCGGTCGACCCGGGCGGCCGACGCCGAGCACCGCCTCCGCCTGGCCGAGGAGGCGCGCGCGGTCGAGCGCGCCCGCATCGCCCGCGACCTGCACGACGTGGTGACCCACCACGTCACCGCGATGGTGGTGCAGGCGGAGTCCGCCCGGTACCTGACGGGCGCCCCGGACCGCCTCGAGCAGACGCTCGACGCCGTGACCGGGACGGGCCGCCGCGCCATCACCGACCTGCGCCACCTGCTGGACGTGCTCGACCCGGGGCACGACGGTCCCACGACCGGGGGCCACCCCTCCCGGACGCTGTCGACGGGCGAGCTGGACGCGCTCGTCGAGCAGACCCGGCAGGCGGGCCAGCCCGTCGAGCTCGTGCGGGAGGGCACCCAGACCCGCGACTCCGGCAGCGCGGAGCTCGTGGCCTACCGCGTCGTGCAGGAGGCCCTGACCAACGCCCTGAAGCACGCGCCCGGCGCCGCGACGACGGTGCGCGTACGGCACGACGAGAGGGAGATCTCGGTGGAGGTGACGACGGCGTCCGGCGGTGGCCCGCGGAGCCGCGTGGGGCAGCAGGGCGGCGGGCGCGGCCTGGCCGGCCTGCGCGAACGGGTGACCGCCGTGGGCGGCGCGCTCGCCGCCGGCCCCACGGACGCCGGCGGGTTCGCCGTGCGCGCCAGGATCCCCTCGGGCGCCCCCGCGCCCTCGACCACGGCGGCGCACGCATGATCCGGGTGCTGGTGTGCGACGACCAGGTGCTGGTCCGCACCGGCTTCGCGACGATCCTCGACGCACAGCCCGACATCGAGGTGGTCGGCGAGTGCGGCGACGGGCGCGCAGCCGTCGACCTGGCCCGCCGGCTGCGGCCGGACCTCGTGGTGATGGACGTGCGCATGCCCGTGCTCGACGGCATCGAGGCGACCCGGCTGCTCGCCGGGGCGGACGTCGAGGAGCCGGTCAAGGTGCTCGTGGTGACCACGTTCAACCTCGACGAGTACGTCTACGAGGCGTTGCGCGCCGGGGCGAGCGGGTTCCTGCTCAAGGACGCCCCGGCGGCGCAGATCCTGCAGGGCGTCCGCACGGTCGCCTCGGGGGCCGCACTGCTGGCCCCCGAGGTGACGCGCCGGCTGGTGGGCCGGTACGCCGAACGGATCCGGCCCGCCGGCGCGCCCGACGACTCCGGCCTGACCCCGCGCGAGCTCGAGGTGCTGCGGCTCATCGCCGACGGCCTGTCGAACGCCGAGATCGCCGAACGGCTCGTCATCAGCCAGGAGACGGTCAAGACGTACGTCTCGCGCATCCTCACCAAGCTCGGCCTGCGCGACCGCGTGCAGGCCGTGGTGCACGCGTTCCGCACGGGCCTGGCGAGCTGAGTCCGGCGAGCTGACTCCGGCGAGCTGAGCCTCAGCCCTCCACGAGCTGCTTGAGCGTCGCCTGCGCCCCCGCCCGGTGCAGGGTGCCGAGCACCTCGAGGTACGGGCCGGTGAAGCGCGGCTCGTCGACGAGGTCGCCGAACAGCGCCGGGTCGCGCAGGAACACGAGCGGGTCGCCGTCCCGCTGGGCGCGCGCCCGCTCCCCGAGGGTGTCCGCGAGCCGGTCGACGACGTCGATCGGCGCGCCCTGCTCGTCGGTGCCCTCGGCGTAGCGCGCCCAGCTCGCGACGATCGCGGCGGCACGCGTCACGTCGTCCCCGGCCCGCAGGCGCTCGCGCACGACCGGCACGAGCCACTTGGGGATCCGGTCGGAGGTCTCGGCGCACAGGCGCGCGAGCGTGTCACGCACGGCCGGGTTGCCGAACCGCTCCAGCAGCGTCGTCTTGTACTCCTCGAGGTCGACGCCGGGCACGGGGCGCAGCGTCGACGTCGCCTCGTCCATGTAGTCGCGCACGAACCGGGCGAGCAGCGGGTCGGCGACCGCCTCGTGGGCGTACCGGTAGCCGCTCAGCCACCCGAGGTAGGCCAGGGCCTGGTGGCCCACGTTGAGCAGCCGCAGCTTCATGAGCTCGTACGGCTCCACGTCGTCCACGAGCTGCACGCCCGCGTCCTGCAGGGGCGGCCGGCCGAGCGGGAAGTCGTCCTCCAGCACCCACTGGAAGAACGGCTCCGCGACGACGGGCCACCGGTCGACGACGCCGAACCACTCGCGCACGAGCGCCCGGTCCTCGTCGGTGGTCACGGGCGTGATCCGGTCCACCATCGAGCTCGGGAAGGCGACGGTGTCGCGCACCCATTCGCCGAGCCCCGGGTCCCGGAGCGCCGCGAACGCCGAGAAGACGGCGCGGGCCTTGTCCCCGTTGCCCTGCACGTTGTCGCAGGACATGACGGTGAACGGCGGCACGCCGCGCGCCCGGCGCCGGGCCAGGGCCTCCACCACGTAACCGAACACGGTGGTGGGGACGGCGCCGGGGCGGGCGTCGGCGACGACGGCGGGCGCCGTCGCGTCGAACTCCCCCGTCACCTGGTCGAAGTTGTACCCGCCCTCGGTGATCGTCAGCGACACGATCCGGGTGGCCGGGTCGGCGAGCCGCTCGAGCACCGCCTCGGGGTCGTCGGGCGCGTAGAGGTACTCCACGAGGCTGCCGACGACCCGCGCCTCGAGCGCGCCGTCCGGGTGCTTGGTGACGAGCGTGTAGCGCCCGTCCTGCGGCACGAGCGCGTCGCGCATCGCGGAATCGCCCGGCAGCAGGCCGACGCCGCAGATCGCCCAGTCACGGGCCTCGCCGCGGCGCAGCAGCTCGTCGAGGGCGAGCGCCTGGTGCGCACGGTGGAAGCCGCCGACGCCGAGGTGCACGATGCCGGCGTGCAGCCCGGTGCGGTCGTAGGGCGGCAGCCCGACGGCGCCGTCCCGCGCGGGGGTCTGCGTCGCGGGGGTGCCTGCGAGGTCGAGCGTCACTTGATCGCCCCCATCGCGAGGCCGCGCACGAGCTGCTTCTGCGCGACCCAGCCGGCCAGCACGACGGGCACGACGGCGACCGTCGCGGCGGCGGACAGCACGGCGAGGAACTGCCCGCGCCCGTCGACGAAGCTGGTGAGGAACGGCGGGGTGGTGCGCGCGACCTGGGCCGTGAGCAGGTTGGCGAGGAAGTACTCGTTCCACGCGAAGATGAAGCAGATGAGGCCGGCCGCGGCGACGCCGGGCAGCACGATCGGCAGCACGACGCGGAAGATCTCGGTGCCGAGGCGGGCGCCGTCGAGCTGGGCGGCCTCGATGATCTCGCGCGGCACCTCGGCGAGGAACGACCGCATCATCCAGACGGCGATCGGCAGGTTGACGCCGACGTACAGGACGGTGAGCCACGTGATGTTGTCGAGCCCGCCGACCGACTGCAGCAGCAGGTAGACGGGGATGATCGACGCCGCGACGGGCATGAAGCGCGTCGAGATGAAGAAGAACAGCGCGTCGCGCACGTTCTCGATGGGCCGGATGCTCAGCGCGTACGCCGCGGGGACGGCGAGCGCGAGCACCAGCAGCGTCGACCCGATGCTCGCGCTGAACGAGTTGATCAGGTACGGCAGCATGTTGCGGTCGAAGACGGCCCGGAACCCGTCGAGCGTGAGCTCGGGCGCGAACGTCGGCGGCACGGTGGCGGCCTGGTGCTCGGGCTTGAAGGCGGTGAACACCATCCAGGCGACCGGGAAGAAGAACCCGAGCACGAGCACCCAGGTGAGCACGGTGACGAGCGTGCCGTGCAGACGTGAGGTGATCATCGGTCGATCCCTTCCCTCGAGAAGACCTTGAAGAGCGTGCGGAGCGCCACGGACGCGACGAGGATCGTGACCAGGACGGTCATGACGCCGTACGCCGCGGCCTCACCGACCTCGAGGCCCACGAACGCGCGCTCGTAGAGCAGGTAGGAGAGCGTCTTGGTGCCGCCGGTGCCGCGCGTCATGATCGCGATGGGGTCGAAGACCTGCAGCAGCATGATCGAGGCGAGCAGGACGGCGATCTCGACGTACTGCCGCAGGTGGGGCAGCGTGATGGCGGTGAAGGTGCGGAGCACGCCCGCGCCGTCGACGGCGGCCGCCTCGAGCACGTCCTTGTTCTGCGCCTGCAGTCCTGCGAGCAGGATGAGCATGGCGAACGGCGTGTACTGCCAGGTCAGCACGAAGATGATCGTGACGATCGGCACCTCGGTGTTCCACGCGACGGGCGGCAGCCCGACCAGGGAGAGCCCCCAGTTGGCCATGCCGGTGGCTGCGTCGAGGATGGACCACTTCCACACCAGCGCCGCCGCGGCGGGCATGACGAGGAAGGGCGTGATCATGAGCGTGCGGGCGACGCCGCGGCCGACGAACTTCCGGTCGAGCAGCACGGCGAACAGCAGGCCGAGCAGCGTGGACAGCACCACCGACGTGCCGGTGACGGCGACGGTGGAGCCGAGCGACGAGAGGAACGATCCGTTGCTCAGCACGCGGGCGTAGTTGTCGAACCCGGTGAAGCCGCGGTCGCCGGGGCGCAGCATGTTCCAGCGCTGCAGGGAGTAGTAGATCGTCACGACGAACGGGATCTGGGTCAGGACGATCGAGGTGGCCAGTGCGGGCCACAGCAGGGCGCGGGAGACGGCGAGCTGCCGGCGCCTGCCGTTGGTGCTGCGGACGGTCTGCGGTGCCGGTCTCGCCGCCGGCGGGGACACGAGGGTGGTCATGAGAGCTCCTGGGGCTCGGCCTGCGGGCGCGGGGAGCGTGCTCCCCGCGCCCGCGGTGCGGCTACTTCTGGGCGTCGCCCGCCTGCTGGGCGCGGTCCTGGGCACGGTCGAGCACGGGGCCGAGCTCGCTGCGCCCGGCGAAGACGTCGGCCAGGTCCTGCGAGACCTGGTTGCCGAGGTCCTGGAACTCCGGGATGGTCACGTACTGGATGCCGGTCCACGGCTGGGGTGCGACGCCGGGCTGCTCCGGGTTCACCGCGAGCATGATGTCGCGCGTGATGGGCGCGAAGGCGGCGGCCGCCTCCTCGTACTCCGGGATCTCGTAGGTCGAGGTGCGGGCCCCCGGCGGCACGCGGCTCCAGCCGAGCTCCTCACCGACGAGCTGGTGGTACTCCTTGCTCGTGGCCCACTTCATGAACTCCAGCGCCTCGGCGCGGTGCTGCGTCGTCTCGGGGATCGCGAGGTTCCACGACCAGAGCCAGCCGGACTCCTCCGTCTCGACGACGGGCGCGTGGGCGTAGCCCATCTTGCCCGCGACCTGGGACGACTCGGGGTCCTCCAGCAGGCCGGCCGCGACGGTCGCGTCGACCCACATGGCCGAGCGGCCCTGGCTCACGTTGTTGAGGCACTCGGTGAACCCGGTGGACACCGGGTCGGACTCGCCGGCGTCCTCGACGAGGTCGACGTAGAACTGCACGGCCTCGGTGAACTCGGGCGAGCTGACCTGCGCGTCCCAGTTCTCGTCGAACCAGGTGCCGCCGAAGGTCTGCACGACGGTGGTCAGGGGCGCGAAGACCTCGCCCCAGCCGGGCTTGCCGCGCAGGCAGATGCCGTCGACGTCGTCGGAGTCGACCTCGCGGGCGATGTCCGCGACCTCCTGCCAGGTCGGGTGCTCGGGCACGGTGAGGCCGGCCTCGTCGAGGATCTCCTTGTTGTACATGAGCATCGAGGATTCGCCGTAGAACGGGACGGCGTACAGCGAGCCGTCCACCGTGAGCGCGTCCTTGACCGGCTGGAACAGGTCGTCGACGTCGTAGTCGGCGTCGGACCCGAGGTCCTCGGTGAGGTCGGAGAGCCAGCCGTTCTGCGCCCAGATCGGCACCTCGTAGGAGCCGACGGTGACGATGTCGTACTGGCCGCCGTCGGTCGCGACGTCCTTGGTGACGGCGTCGCGCAGGTCGTTCTCCTCCATCTGGATGAAGTTGACCGTGATGTCCGGGTGCTCGTCCTCGAACGCGGACTTGAGCTCCTCCATGTCCTTCATCTGCGGGTTGTTGACGGTGGCGAGCGTCAGCTCGACCGGGCCGCCGTCCCCGTCCGCGGCGCCGCTGTTGCCTCCGCCGGCGCCAGCACAGGCGGTGAGGGTGAGCGCCAGCACCGCTGCCGCGGCTCCGGCGGGCGCCGCCTTCCGGCGCGCAGTCTTCGTGAGCATCATTGCTTCGACCCTTTCGGTCACGTTGCGATCGTTCGTGTCACGTCGTCGTGAGGCGTGTCGTGTCGTGTGGCGCTCACCCTGACCTGGGAGTCGGGTCCGGGTGGGCCACGGGATCGCCACATCGTGTTCCTGCCCGCAACCGGGGTCAACGAGGGTGAATTCGAATCGGTCACGACCGCTGTGGTATCGCACAGCGACGGGGCCTGCGGACCCGCACGGCCGGGTCGTCGGGCGGGGCCGGACACGGCCGGACACCGGCTCGACGGCGCGGTCCTGGGCCTCTCGACCGTGCCGAGGGCGGGAAACCGCGTGCCGGACCGGGCACGAACTGATCACGCCGTGGGGCCGAACGGTCAGCGCCCGGCGAGGCCGGACGGCTCAGACCTGGACGATCTCCGCCCCGGCGGCGTGGAACGCCCGCGCCCGCGCCGAGCCGAGCTGGGTGCCGGTGATCATCGCCTCGAAGTCGTCGAGACCGGCGAACCGGACGAAGCTCGTGACACCGAACTTGTGGTGCGCGCCGAGGAAGATGCGCCGGCGGCACACCTCGACCGCCGCGGCCTTGACGCTCGCGACGACCGGGTCGGGCGTCGTGAGGCCGTCCTCGACCGTGACACCGTTGGCGCCGATCAGCCCCAGGTCGAGGCGGTAGCTGCGCAGCATGTCGACCGCCGACCCGTCCACGACACCGAGGGTCTTGCCCCTCACCCGGCCGCCGATGATGATGACCTGCACGTTCGGCCGCGCGGACAGCTCCGTCGCCACCGGCAGCGACGACGTGACGACCGTGAGCGGCCGGTCCTGCGGCAGCGCGCGGGCCGCCAGCAGCGGCTGGAACCCCTCGTCGACGAAGATGGTCTGCGCCTCGCCGAGGCGCCGCGCGGCCTCGGCCGCGATGCGGGCCTTCTCCTCGGGGAAGCTCTCCTGGCGCTGCGAGAGCGCGGTCTCGAACGAGCTCGTCTCGACGGGGAACGCCAGACCGTAGCTGCGCCGCACCAGCCCCTGGGCCTCGAGCCTGCGCAGCTCGCGCCGCACGGTCTCCTGCGAGACGCCGAGCATGCGCGCGGCCTGGCTCACCTCGATGCGCCCCTGCCTGCGCACGGCCGCGAGCAGCTCCATGGCACGCTGCCGCCCGCTGCCCGCCGGCAGCCCGCTCTCGTCGGCGGCGCCGGGCTCGGGCAGGGCGGACACGGACGCGTCCCGCGCCATCGTCGAGCCTCCCGTCGTCGGTGCTGGTGCCCTGGATCTGCTGCTGCAGCAGTCTGCCGTGCCCCGGGCCCGGAGGGAACCCCGAGGCCGGCTCAGACCAGCGCGCCCGCGAGCACCTCGGCGGTCGCGCGGACGTCGGCCCAGTCCCGCGCCGTGCCGACGGCGTCGAGGTAGCGCAGCACGGTCGCGTGCCGGGCGAGGCTCCCCTCGACGGAGCCGGTGTAGCGAAGGTAGACCTCGCGGCCGCGGACCACGACCTGGTCGCCGCCCCAGTCACGGCCGACGAGCGCGCGGCGCAGGCGCGGCTCGGGCAGGTCGCGCACGAAGAGCACCTGCTGCGTGCCCGTGGCGCCCGGGGCGAACGGGCTGTTGCGCATCACCTCGCGCCACTGGGCAGAGGTCCGCACGAGCGCGGGTGACGCGGGCGCGTCCGCGCCGAGCACACGCGGCACGACGGCGTCGACGGCCCGCGCGACGGCGTCGGGGTCGAGCTCACCGTCGACGACGACGTCCCCGGACCCGAGCACGGTCCACGTGGCGCCCGCGAGCGCCGGCTCGTCGGCCAGCGCGCCGGACAGCGCCTCGGACAGCGGTCCGGACCGCGCCGTCGTCGGCGTCTCCTGCTGCGGCCCGGCGCCCACGGCGCCCGGCAGAACCACCCACCTCGACATGCGGGCGACGCTACCCCGCCGCGGGCCCGACGGTACGGCGCACACTCCCGCGCGGCACCATCACGACGTACATGAAGTCGGTCTCACCCGACGACCCGTCCGGCGCACTGCCCGGCACCTCGTCCGGCACCGCCTCGAGCACGTAGGCCGACCGGTCCGTGATCCGCGTCGACGCCGACGCGGCGACCTCGACGGGCGCTGCGCCCTCGGCCTCGGGCCGGACGCGGAGCGTGCCGCAGAGCACGTGCACCATGGTGTCGGGCGTGCCGAGGTCGGGCGAGACCCGGTAGGTGTCCCCGGCGACGAGGTGCCACTTCCACGTCTCGACCGCGTACGGCTCGATCTCCACCGCGGTGAGCAGGTACGCCCAGCTCCCGCGCGGCGTCGACCAGACGAGCACGCCGTCGGGCGAGACGCCCCCCGGTGCCGGCTCACCGGTCACGCCGACCAGGGCGGCGAAGGTGGTGCCGAGCGCGGAGGCGATCCGGTCGACCGTGCCGAGGCTCGGGTTGGCCTGGCCGAGCTCGATCTGGGTGAGCATGCGCCGGCTGACGTCGCTCCGCTCGCCGAGCTGTGCCACGCTCAGCCCGCCCTCGGCGCGCAGCGCGCGGATGCGCCTGCCGACGACGACCGCCACCTCGGGCCGGATCCGTTCCGCCATGCGTCCTCCGATATCGCGTCGACATGCACCGCGTCGACATCCCCGGCAGTGAGCAATATAGTGCTCACGTCAGTCTGTTCCCCCGGCCGCCGTCCGGCAGCCGTCCGTGCGGGCATCCTACGAAGACAGGGCGGCATCTCTCATGGCGGCGACCCCGGCGACCTCGCCGGCCCAGACCCCTCGGCAGGCCCCTCCGCAGACCCCGCGGCCGCAGGCCCGCGGCCGCTGGGCCGTGCTCCGCTGGCAGACGGGGTACGCAACGCTCGGCGTGCCGCAGGCCGCCGCGCCCATCGCCTTCGCGCTGCTCGCCCTGCCGATCACCGGGTCGGCGGAGTCCGGCGCCGGGCTGGTCACGGCGATGACCGCGGTCCAGATCGTCGCCGCCGTCCCCGTGTCCCGCCTGGGGCGCCGGCTGAACGCCGTGCACTACCTGCGCCTGCTGGTCGCCGTGCGGGCGGTCGCGCTCGCCGCGTTCACCGCACTGGCGGGCACGGGAGCCCCGTACCCGCTGCTGGTCGTCGCCGTCGTCGCAGCGGGCGCCGTCAACGGCGCGGCGTACGGGTACCAGCGCACGCTGCTCAACCACCTCGTGGAGCCGCACGGGCTGCCCCGCGCGCTGGGCGTCGCCGCGACGCTCAACGAGGCCACGTTCGCCCTGTCCCCCGTGCTGGCGTCCGTGCTCGGCGCGGTCTCCCCGGTCGGAGCGATGGCGCTGGTCACGGCGCTCGGCCTCGCCCCGCTGCTGCTCGTGCCGTCGGTGCCGGAGGCCCGGGGCGAGAGCCCCGGCGACACCCCGCGCCGTGCGGGCGGCCGCATCCCCGGGGCCGCCTACGTCTGGCTGCTGGGCGCGCTCGCCGGCGCCGGAGCGGTCGCGTCGGTGGAGATCGGCGCCGTCTCGTTCGCGCTCCGGTTCGGGCTCGGCGCGCAGTGGGCGTTCCTCTTCGCGCTCGTGCTGTGCCTGGGCTCGGTGACGGGCGGCGTCGTCGTGAGCGTCCGCAACCGGGTGCCCGGGCCGTGGCAGGTGGTCGCCTACCTCGGCGCGACGGCGGCAGGCTCGTCCCTCGTGCTGCTCGGCGGGCACCTCGCCGTCGCGCTCGCCGGGGCGACGGTCATCGGCTTCTTCCTGCCTCAGCTCAGCACGTTCTACTCGCTCGCGCTCGACCGGCTCGCGCCGCCCGGGCGCCGTGCGGAGCTGTTCGCGCTGCTGCGCACCGCGACGTCGCTCGGCATCGTCGTGGCCAGCGCCCTCCTCGCGGTCCTCGGCCTGCGGGCCGCGCTGGTCGGCACGCTGGCCCTCGTCGTGGCGTCGCTCGGCGTGACGGCGGTCCGGGCGGCGCGGGAGGCGCGGGCGGGCTAGGCGGCGCCCCCGGTCAGCGTCATGACGCGTGACCGGTACCAGAGCAGCGGGTCCTGCCCGGCGTCCGACTCGACCGACCCGACGCGCAGCACGACGATGTCGTGGTCGCCCGCCGGGTAGACGTCCTCGGTGGTGCACTCCAGGGCGAGCGGCGCGCCGTCGAGGAACAGCGCGCCGCTGGGCAGCACGCGCGTGCCGACACCCTCGAACCGGCACGCCCTGTCCCGGCACGCGAGCCGGCGCACGACCGCGGCGTGCCGCTCGCCGAGCACCGAGACGCCGATCGAGGGCGCGGTCGCGAGCGTCGGCCAGGTGGTCGAGCTGTGCTGCACGGCGAAGAGCACGAGCGGCGGGTCCTCGGAGACACCGACCGTGAACGACGAGGCGACCAGCACCGTCGGCGCGCCGTCGACCACGGCGGCAAGGGCGGCGATCCCGCTCGGGTAGCGCGCGAACGTGTCGCGGATGGAGCGCGGGTCGTCAGTCGGCACGGACGCCGCCGTCCCGCTCGTGCCCGTCCCGCTCGTGCCCGTCCCGCTCGTACTCTGCGGCCAGCAGGTCGAGCAAGCCCGGGAACCGGGCGTCCACGGCGGCGCGCCGGAGGCTGATCCCCTTGCGGTTGCCGTAGTTGACCTCCTCGACCAGGCCGACGTCGCGCAGCGTGCGGAAGTGGTGGGTCCGCGTCTGCTTGCTGATCGGCAGGTCGAACGAGGTGCAGGTCCGCTCGGGGTCGGACCGGTCGGCCGCGAGCTCCATCATCACCGCGCGCCGGTGCTCGTCGGCGAGCGCCCGGAACACGGCGCCGAGGTCGAGCTGCACGTCCGTGGCGACCAGCGTGTCCTGCGCTGTCACGTCCACCTCCTGGGTCAGGGACGACCGTCAAGTACGACTTGCATCGTACCTCGCGACCATGCCACCCGTTAGGTCCCATCAGTTTCGCACCTTCCGCGAGGAGAGACCCGTGTCCAGCACCACCCACCCCCGCCGCTGGGGCTTCCTGTCGTTCGGGCACCACCAGGACGGGCCCGGCTCGCAGGCGCGGACCGCCCGCGACGCCCTTGTCCAGGCCGTCGAGATAGCCGTGGGCGCGGAGGAGCTCGGCCTCGACGGTGCGTGGAGCCGCGTGCACCACTTCCAGCACCAGTTCGCGAGCCCGTGGGCGCTGCTCGGCGCCCTCGCCGCGCGGACCAGCAGGATCGAGCTCGGCACCGCCGTGATCGACATGCGCTACGAGAACCCGCTCCAGGCGGCCGAGCTCGCGGCCGCCGCCGACCTCCTGAGCGACGGCAGGCTGCAGCTCGGCCTGAGCCGCGGTTCGCAGGAGCCGGCGCTGCGCGGGTACGAGTCGTTCGGGTACCGCCCCGCCGACGGGCAGCACCCGGGAGACATGGCGCGGGAGCACACACGCCTCTTCCGGGCCGCCGTCGCGGGCGAGCCGCTCGCCGTCACCGACCCGGCCGAGACCGGAGTCCGCGCGCCGCTGCCCCTCACGCCGCACTCGGCGGGGCTCGCGCAGCGCCTGTGGTGGGGCTCGGCCACCCGGGACAGCGCGCGATGGGCGGGCGAGCACGGCTACCACCTGCTGAGCAGCACGCTGCTCAGCGAGGACACGGGCGTACCGTTCACGCAGCTCCAGGCGGAGCAGATCCGGCTGTTCCGCGCGGCCTGGGGCGAGGCAGGGCACACCGGCGCTCCGCGCGTCGCCGTCGTGCGCACCGTGCTGCCGATCGTCACCGCGCAGGACGAGGCGCTCTTCGGCCGGTCCCGCTACGGCGCGGTCGAGCAGGTCGGCGTGCTGGGCGGAGCCGTCTCGCGGTTCGGCCGCAGCTACGTCGGCGAGCCGGACCAGCTCGTGGCGGACCTGCGCGCCGACGAGGCGGTGCAGGACGCCGACACGCTGCTGCTCGCGATCCCGAACCTGTTGGGAGTCGACGCCAACCTGCGTCTCCTGGAGACCGTCGTGCAGCAGATCGCCCCGGAGGTGTGACCGGCGAACGGGTTCGCACCTCGCCCACTCACTGTGCCCACTCGCTTTCGAGGCCGACGTTTCTCGGCTTTGCGGCCCGTCAAAGCCGAGAAACGTCGGCCTCGAGGACGAGCCGCACGAAGGACATCGTTCGCGGCCATCTCTCCCGCCGTGATCCGGCTGGACGAACACCGACCCGCCGCCGCGCTCAGCCGCCCGCCAGCCGGAGCAGACCCGCCGCCGTGGTGCGGAAGCCGCACGACTCGAGGTAGAACCGCTCGAGGTGCGGCTCGAAGTCGACGTGCAGCCACTCGCACCCGGCTGCCCTCGCACCCTCGGCCGCACGGCGCACGACGGCGGTGCCGATCCCCTGCCGCTGCCGGGTCGGGTGCGTCGCGGTGTCGACGAGGAAGGCGTGGCGGGCGCCGTCCCAGGCCACGTTCACGAAACCGACGAGCTCGCCGTCGGCGGCGCGGGCGGTGACCCAGCCGAGCGAGTGCGGCCGTACCCTGTCCCACCAGCCGGGCTCCGGGGTCCCGCCGGAGGAGGCGATGAGCCGGACGACCTCCTCGTCGGCCACCTCGTCGCGCCACCGGATCACCAGGTCGCCCGTCATGCCGCCACCTCCGGGGCAGTGCCCAGCAGGATCCGGACGTACGCGTCCAGCCGCTCGCCCACCACCCGCGCCGTCAGGTCCGGACGGCCCACGCCGCGCCACTGGCCCGACACCTCGTCCACCTCCTCCGACGACGCCATCGCGTCCCGCACGAGCCAGTACCTCCGGTCGGCCGGGTCCGCCGCGAGCACGCCGCCCGCACGCTCGTACTCCTCGACGAACCGCAGGCCCCACGACGGACCGTGCAGCAGCGCGAGGTTCACGGCGCAGTGTGCGACGTCGAGGTCGGCCGGACCCCACGACGCGGTCGCCCAGTCGACGACGCCGGCGACCTCGACCGGGCCCGAACCCGAGAACAGCACGTTCCCCGGCTGGAAGTCGCGGTGCAGGAACCGGTGCTCGGGCGCGGGCCGCGGGCCCCGGATCACCTCCCGCGCCGCCGCCCACACGGCCTCGTCGGCGCCGGGCGGGGTGACGACCGTGTCCGCCGTCGTCAGTGTCACGGCCTCCCGCGGACGCCGCGCCGGCCGCACGGCGTGGATCCGCACGAGCTGCCGGGCCAGCAGCGGGACGCGGGCGGCGACGCCGTCGTCGGTGAAGAGCGGCCGGCCGGGCAGGTGCGTCATGAGGAGCGACGGGTGCTCGCAGTGCGCGGCGGCCGCGTCCACGCCGACGAGACCCGGCGCCGTGACGGCGCCGTCCGCGAGCTCTGTCAGTGCGTGCGCCTCCCGCTCGAGCGCGTCGCGCGCCGTGGCGACCCGCTCCGGCACGACGAAGCTGCGGAGCACCAGCGCGCGCGTCCCGCCGTCGGCCGCGGAGACGGTCAGCCGGAGCACGCGGGCGGTGAACCCCCCGTGCAGCGGCTCGACGGCGGTGACCCGCTCGTCGGCTGCGAGGTGCCCGTGGACCCAGGCGCGGGTCCGCGGCAGGAGAGGGCCGGAGCCGGTCGGGATCTCGGTACGCATCCCGTCACCCTCCGGGCGCGACGACGCGGCGGCAAGGTGTTTTCGGCACCTACGCCAGCACCACCACGCCCGGCCCGTGCACCGTGACCGTCGTCCCATCGCCCGCGCGGCCCACGCGGGCGCGCCGGCCGCCGAGCACGGCGTTCGAGTCGAGCACGACGCGCGCCCCCGCACGCTCCACCGGCACGGACACGACGCCCTCCCCCGGCACGAGCACGACGGAGACCCGCCCGCCCCCGGCGACGGCGCCGCGGGTCATGACGAGCGCGCCGTCGTGCACGTCGACCGCCGTGGCACGCCGGTCGCCGGACGCGACGGCCGCCTCGCCGCGCCGCAGACTGATCAGCGCGCGGTACAGCTCGAGCATCTGGCGGCCGGCCCCGGTCTCGGCCTCGGACCAGTCCAGGCGGGACGCCTCGACGGTCGACGGCGCCTGCGGGTCGGGCACCGCGACGTCCTCGCCGTACAGGTCGGCCCAGCCGTGGCCACCGAACTCCGCGGCCCGGCCACGCGAGACCGCCTCGGCGAGCTCGGGCTCCTCGTGGTCGGAGAAGTACTGGAACGGCGTGGTCGCGCCCCACTCCTCGCCCATGAACAGCATCGGCGTGCCCGGCCCGAGCAGCACGACGGCGGCGCTCACGGCGAGCGCCCCCGGTGGCAGCACGCGCGAGGGCCGGTCGCCGAGCGCGCGGTTGCCGACCTGGTCGTGGTTCTGGGAGAAGACGACGAAGCGCCGCCCGTCGACGTCGTCGGGCACGGGGTGGCCCCACTCCCGGCCGCGGAAGGTGGACCACGAGCCGTCGTGCACGAAGACGCCGGTCAGGGCCGTGGCGAGCGTCTCCGGCGCGCCGAAGTCGACGTAGTACCCCTGGCGCTCGCCCGTGACCAGCGCGTGCAGGGCGTGGTGCACGTCGTCGGCCCACTGCGCGGTCATGCCGTGGCCGGGCCGCCCGTCGACCGACGAGGCGGTGGGCGTGACGGTCCGCGGGTCGTTGGCGTCCGACTCGGCGACGAGCGACAGGGGGCGTCCGACGTCGGCGGCGAGCGCGGCGACCGCGTCGGACAGCTCGGCGAGCAGGTGCCGGGGCGAGTCGTCGACGAGGGCGTGCACGGCGTCGAGCCGCAGCGCGTCGACGTGGAAGTCCCGGAACCACCGCAGCGCCTTCTCGACGACGAACGCGCGCACCTCCGCCGAGCCCTCGCCGTCGAGGTTGACGGCGGCGCCCCAGGGCGTCTGGTGCCGGTCGGTGAAGTAGGGGCCGAACTCGGCGAGGTAGTTGCCGGACGGGCCGAGGTGGTTGTCGACGACGTCGAGGCAGACGGCGATCCCGCGCGCGTGCGCGGCGTCGACGAACCGCTGCAACGCGGCAGGGCCGCCGTACGGCTCGTGCACGGCCCACAGCGCGACGCCGTCGTAGCCCCAGCCGTGGCGCCCGCCGAAGGCGGCGAGCGGCATGAGCTCGACCATGTCGACGCCGAGGTCGGCGAGATGGTCGAGGCGGCCCGCCGCGGCGTCGAGGGTGCCCTCGGGCGTGAACGTGCCGACGTGCAGCTCGTAGACGACGGCGCCGCGCACGTCGCGGCCGCGCCAGTCGGCGTCCGACCAGCGGTGCGCGGCGGTGTCGAAGGTGCGCGACGGCCCGTGCACGCCCGCGGGCTGCCAGGGGCTGCGGGGGTCGGGCCGCGCGGGGCCGCCGTCGAGGGAGAAGGCGTAGTCCGTGCCGGGCGGCAGGTCACGCCCTGCCGCCCACCACCCGTCGCCGACGGCGGTCAGCGGCTCGGTCGTCCCGGCGCCAGGGAGCACCAGGTCGACCCGCGCGGCGCGCGGCGCCCAGACCCGGGTCATGCCCCGGCCCCCGGCTCGGCGACCAGCAGCGCGACGGGTGCGTCCCCGAGCAGCTCGGCCACCGCCGTCGTGCCCGGCGCTGCCGGCGATCCCGTGAGCACCGACCGCCAGGCCGTGCCGGGCGGCGGGTCCGGCAGCACGACCACCGCCCCGGCGCCGGGCGGGTCGGCGAGCCGGGTCGCGACGACGGCCACGCGCGGGCCGTCCGCGTCGGTCCGGACGAGCCCGACGGCCCGGCCGGTCGTCACGGGGAGCGGCTCGTACCCCGCGCTCTCGCCGACGAACGCCTCCGGGCAGGTCCGCCGCAGGCGCAGCGCCGCGGCGGTCAGGGCCAGCTTCTCCTCCGCGAGACCCGACGGCGCGCGCCCGGCGTCGAGGGCGCCGAGCGTGCCCGCGAGCGCCTCGAGGTCGACGGGCCGCCGGTTGTCGGGGTCGACGAGCGACGTGCCGGTGACCTCGGTGCCCTGGTAGACGTCGGCGACGCCGGGGACGGTGAGCTGGAGCAGCTTCGTGGCGAGCACCGAGCGGCGCACGGTCGGCGTGACGCGCTCGACCCAGCCGGTGAACGCGGTCACGACCTCGGGGTGAGTCAGCAGCGCGGTCGCGTACGCGAGGAGCTCGTCCTCGCGCGCCTGGTCCGGGCCGGTCCAGGTGGTCCAGGCCTTCTGCTCGCGCGCCGCCTTGAGCAGGTAGGCGGTGAGCCGCTCGGCGTCGACGGGGCCGTCGGGCGTCCAGGTGCCCGCGAGCGTCTGCCAGAGGAGGTTCTCGGTGCGGCCGTCGAGGTCGACGGGGCGCAGGTCCGCCGTCGCGGCGCGCAGGTGCCGCACGAGCGCGACCCACTCGTCCGCGTGGGCGCTGATCGCCCCGATCCGGGCGCGCACGTCCTCGCCACGCTTGCTGTCGTGGGTCGCGCCCGCCGTCATCGTCGCAGGCCAGGACGCGATCGTGCGGCGCGCGTGCTCGTGCAGCTCGTCCGCGCCGACGCCGAAGCGGTCGGCGGGCGCGCCCACCTCGCACAGGCTGACGAGGTGGGTCCAGCGGTAGTAGGCGGTGTCCTCGACGCCCTTGGCCATGACGGCGCCGCACACCTGCGGGAAGCGGACGACGAGCTCGGCCCGCCGCTGGTCGCCCTGCCGGCCGGCGGATCCGGCCTCGCGCCCGAGCACGAGGTCGACCACGAGGTCGAGCGTGTCGTGGCGGTCGGGGTCGAGGCGCGCGCGGGCGGTGTCGGCGGCCTCGCGCACGATGCGCTCGGCCTCGGGCGGCGGCGCCTCCCCCGGCACGACGTAGGCGCGGTACCGGCCGAAGGCGACGACGAGCTCGACGACGCAGTCGTGCAGCGACCGGAACGTGTGGTCGCGCAGCCGCACGTCCTGGCGGCAGATGTCGGCGAGCATCGTGGTGAGCAGGTGCACCTCCGCGTACAGCGAGGTCGCGACGATCTGCCGCTTGGCGTCCTCGACGACGTCGTCGAGGCTCGCGCGCTCGCCGGTCACCTCGTGCTGGAGGGCGGCGAGCGGCGCGGCGCCGTGCGGGTCGACCTGCAGGGCGTGCAGCCGCCAGGCGGTGTCGTAGCCCGTGGTGCCTGCGACGGGCCAGTCGTCGGGCAGCTCCTCGTCGCCCTCGAGGATCTTCTCCGCGACGACCCACGCGCCGCCGGTCGCCTCGTGCAGCCGGCGCAGGTAGCCGCGGGGGTCGGCCAGCCCGTCGGGGTGGTCGATGCGGAAGGCGTCGATCACGCCCCCGTGGAACAGCTCGAGCAGCAGGGCGTGCGTGGCGTCGAAGACCTCGCGGTCCTCGACCCGGATGCCCGCGAGCGTGCCGACGTCGAAGAATCGGCGGTAGTTCAGCTCCTCGTCCGCCACGCGCCAGTACGCGAGCCGGTAGTGCTGCCGGCCGACGAGCTCGGCGAGCGGCAGGTCCTCGGTCTCGGGCCGCACCGGGAACACGTGCTCGTGGTAGCGCAGCACGGGCCGCTGGACGTCGTCGCCCGGCACGACCGCACGGTCGAGGACGAGCTCGTCCGCCGCGAGCACGGTGCCGATCCGGGCGCCGAGCACGGGCATGAGCAGGCCCTCGCCCTCGGCCAGGTCGACGTCGAACCACCGCGCGTACGGGGACGCCGGCCCGTGCTCGAGCACCGACCACAGCGCGCGGTTGTGCCACGCGGGCGTCGGCACGGCCATGTGGTTCGGCACGACGTCGACGACGACGCCCATCCCCCGCGCGTGCGCCGCTGCAGCGAGCCGCTCGAGCCCGGGCCGCCCGCCGAGCACGTCGCTGATCCGGGTGTGGTCGACGACGTCGTAGCCGTGGGTCGAGCCCGGTGCGGCCTGCAGCACGGGCGAGAGGTACAGGTCGGTGACGCCGAGCGTGTCGAGGTAGGGCAGCGCCTTCTCGGCGTCGGCGAACGTCAGGTCGGGCCCGAGCTGCAGCCGGTAGGTGCTGACCGGGGTCCTGCGGCCGGGTCCGGGAAGGTGGGTGTGCACGGTGCCTCCGTCGGTCGGCGGGTGTCGGCCTTCACGGTAGGCGGGCGCCGGGTCGCTCGCCCGGGAAGCAGCGCAGCGGGGTCAGGCGGCGCCCGCCCGGGCGCGCAGGGCGTCGAGCTTCTCGCCCAGGCTGCCGACGCCGATCGACAGGTGCCCGTGCCCCTCCTCGACATGCGTGACGGCGGAGGGCAGGTGCGTGCCGAGCCAGCGCCCGTGCGCGGCAGGCACCATCCGGTCCGCGGTACCGTGCCACAGCTCGACGGGGGCGGCGACGGCGTCGAGGGCGAACCCCCAGTCGCCGGTCAGTGCTCGCAGGTCGGCGAACCAGCCCTCGTGCCCCGCCGCCAGGGCGTGGTCCATGTGGACGGCGTTCTGCGGCCCGTAGTCACCGGCCAGGGCCGCGAGGTCGGCCGGGGGCAACAGGGAGCCATCTCGGCGGCCATGTCCGCGGGCGGGGCACCGCCCACCGCGGCGGCCATCTGTGCGACGCCCTGCCGCATCGCCGCCTCTCCGCCGTCGACGGCGCCGAACTGCACGATGTTCTGGGCACCCATGCCCTCGAGGTAGGCCAGGCCGTCGGCGTCCCGCGGGGCGAACGGGGCGACGAGCAGCACCCCGTCGACGGCCTCCGGGTCCAGCGCCGCGTTCGCCAGGGCGTGCGGGCCGCCTGCCGACCACCCGGCCGCGAGGTAGCGCGTCACACCGAGGTGGTGCAGCAGCCGGGCGCCGTCGGCGGCGGAGTCGGCGACCGAGCGGCCCGGCGCCTCGTCGGAGCCCCCGTACCCCGCGCGGGAGAACGTCACGACGCGGTACCCGCGCTCGGTCATCGGCCGGGAGACGCTGTCCATCGGGACGGCCGAGCCCGGCATCCCGTGATGGAAGAGGACCACGGGTCCGGTGTCGGGACCCTGCACCTCGTACTCGAGGTGCCGACCGTCGGGCAGTTGCACACGCTGCACAGGTACTCCTTCGCCGGGATGGGTTCGCCAGTAGACTACCTAGTCACTCTACACGGCGGCAGGGACGCCCGGACGCGCCCCGGGGGCGATTGACCGGCTCACCGGCCGCGAGATAGCGTTATGGACCCATCAGTCAAGAATGCGTCCGGAGGAACCATGAGCGCCACCAGCGACATCCAGGCTCGCCGCGAGCAGATCGCCGTCGACTACTTCCGCCGGGTCGACGCGGGCGACCCGGCGGTGACCGAGCTCTTCACGCCGGACGCGGTGATGTTCTACCCGAAGTTCGGCTACGCGAGGGGGCCCGCGCAGATCGCGGCCTTCGCCCGGGGCCTGGCCCGGGGTATCGCCGAGCTCGAGCACGAGATCGACGGGTTCACCGTGCTCTCGTCCGGCGACCACGTGGTCGTCGAGGGCGTGGAGCGCGGGACGACGACGTCCGGCGTCACCTTCCCCGACGGCGAGTCCACCTACGGCCTGTTCTGCAACGTGTTCGAGTTCGAGGGCGAGCTCGTCAGGCGCGTGCACATCTACGTGGACCCGGACTTCGCGGCCACGCACGAGGACGGCGTGGCCTGGGGGCGGTCGGTGCGGGAGGACATCGCGAACCTGTGACCGGGAGCGCCGGGCGGCGGCCTACCGTGCCGCCATGACCGACGCATGGACGGAGCTCCCCGGCGACCCCCGGGGCGCGTGGCAGCGGGAGGCGGCACGCGACGCCCCGGCCGACGACGTGTGGCTGCCCGCACCCGAGGAGCTGCCGCCGTGGGACACCCCGGAGGCGGTCGCCGCCCACTACACGCCGCTGCCGACCTGGTGGCAGCGCTGGCTCCTGGTGCTCCTCTACACCGTTGTCGCCTGCATCGCCATCGCCTCAGCCCTGCCGGACGCCCTGCCGGACGACGGGAGCCCCGGCCGGCCGGTCGCCGCCGTGATCGTCTGCCTCCTCGGCGGCGGGCTCGTCGTCGCGGTCGCCGCAGGCGTCGTGCTCGAGGTCCGCCACCACCGCAGGCGCGGCGCCGAGCTGCGCCGCGTGGCCGCGCTGCTGCGCGAGCGCGCGGTCCCCGTCTGGGCGGTGCTCGAGAACCGCGTCCGCGTTTCCGGGGGCGGGGACACCGTCTACGACCTGCAGTTCGTGTTCGACCTGCGGGTCCCCCGCGAGACGCTCGCGCTCCAGCACCGCGTGGCGACCGCGTGGCTCGACGCCGTCGCCCGCTCCGGCGAGAGCCTCCCGACGCAGTTCGCCTGGGACGCGCCCGTGCACGGCGCCGACGTCTTCGGCGAACCGATGCGCGGCGTGTGGATCTGGTCGAAGGGGTCGGTGCTGCCGATCCAGACGCTCGGGCTGGCGGTGGACGACCCGCGGGAGACCGACGCGCTGGGGCCGGAGAACGTCGTCTTCCTCAGGAACCAGCCGAGGGAGCTGCGCCGTCGGTCGAGGATCGGCTGACCTGCTCCGCGACGGCCGCCCGGTCGATCATCGACCGCACCGCGGCGATGCGCCCCTCGCGGTAGCGGTAGAACACGTGCTCGGCGAAGCGGACCCGTACCCCGCCGACGGCGATCCCGAGGAACTCCCCCGGCGGCGCCGTGTCGAACACGAGCCGGCACGCCACCTGGTCGCCCGCCGCGACCAGGACCTCGGGCACGTACAGCAGGTCGGGCGCCGCGGCGACGTCGGCGGCGACGAGGTCGGCGTACTGCTGCCGTGTCAGCGGCTCGTCGTTGTACGTGAGCTCGTCGTGCACGTGGTGCACGAGGTCGTCGAACCGGCGCTCGTCGAGCACCGTCAGGTAGGCGCGGTACCGCGCCTCGAGGTCCAACTCGTCCTGCGTCATCGCGCCACCCCCGCGTCGTCTGCGTCGTCGTGCGCCACTGTACGGGCCGCCGGTGACATCCCGGCGGCGTCCCCGGCTCACGTCAGCGCCTGGTTGCCCACCACCTCCAGCAGCCGCAGCCGGTCGGCGGTCTCGCTGCCCTCCGCGACGCTGAAGGCCATGATCCGCAGGTCGGCCCCCAGCGCGGCGAGGACGTCGCAGTCGAGGGTGAGCTCGCCGACGGTCGCGTGCCGGACCGTCTTGGTCAGGGGCTCGTGGGTACCGACCACCCCGGAGTCCCACAGCCGCGCGAAGTCGGCGCTCCGGTCGCGGAGCGCGGCGACCAGCGCCGCCAGGCCGAGGTCCTTCGGGTAGCGGGCCGACGCCGCCCGCAGGTCGGACACGAAGGCCGCGCGGTGGCCCGTCTCCCGGCTCACCGCCTGGGGGTACCCGGCGGGCGGCTCGACGAACGACCACCACACCGCGTTCCGTCCGAACCCGCGGGGCGAGGGCGGGTCGCCGAACAGCGCGGCCCACAGAGGGTTCCACGTGATGAGGTTCCAGGCGGCGTCGTACACGCTCAGCGGCGTGCCGGTGAGGCGGTCGAGCAGCCGCTGGACGCCCGCGGGCACGTGGTCGGAGACCTGGCCGGCACCGGGCACCGCCTGACCGGCGAGCACGAAGAGGTGCTCCCGCTCCGCCGTCGTCAGCCGCAGCGCGCGGGCCAGCGCGGACAGCACCTGCGGGGACGGGTTGGTCGCCCGGCCCTGCTCGAGCCGCACGATGTAGTCGACGGACAGCCCGGCGAGCCGGGAGAGCTCCTCGCGCCGCAGGCCCGGCGCCCTGCGGACGCCGTCGACGGACAGCCCGACGTCCGCGGGCGTCGTGCGGTCCCGCCAGGCGTGCAGGGCCCTGCCAAGGTCCGTGGTCCCGGTCATCTCCCCAGTATCGACGCCGACGTGCGCCACAGCCTGGTACCGCCGGTCCACCTGCTGCGGCGGGCCCTGGCTCGTGCACGGGCCCGCCGCGGAGGCTGGACGGGACGGTCGGCGGGACCTGCCCGCCGCCGCGCACCGAAGGAGCACGCTTGTGAAGTACCGCACGCTCGGGCGGACCGGCATCGAGGTCAGCCCCTACGCACTCGGCACCCTGATGTTCGCCGGCCAGATGGGCAACGACCCGGACGAGTCGGTCCGGATCATCCACAAGGCGCTGGACGCGGGGATCAACCTCGTCGACACCGCGGACCGCTACGGCGACTCGGAGGAGATCGTCGGGCGAGCGCTCAAGGGGCGCCGCGACGAGGTGGTCCTCGCCACCAAGGTCGGTCTGCCGATGGGCGAGGGGCCGAACCTGCAGGGTGGCTCCCGCCGCTGGATCACCCGAGCCGTCGAGAGCTCGCTGCGCCGCCTCGGCACCGACCACATCGACATCTACCAGCTCCAGCGCCCGGACCCCCGCACCGACCTCGAGGAGACGCTCTCCGTCCTGTCCGACCTCGTCCGGGCGGGCAAGGTCCGCGCGATCGGCTCCTCGACCACGCCCGCCGAGACGATCGTCGAGGCCCAGTGGGTCGCCGAGCGTGCGGGGCTGCAGCGCTTCCGCACCGAGCAGCCGCCCTACTCGATCCTCAACCGCGGTATCGAACGCGACGTGCTGCCGACCGCACAGCAGTACGGCATGGGGGTGCTCGTGTGGGGCCCGTTCGGCCAGGGGATGCTCACCGGACGCGTCCGCAAGGGCGGCGACAACGACCTGCGGCGCGCCCGGTTCTCGCGGCACCTCACCGACGAGCGCCGGATCGACGTCGTCGAGCAGCTCGTCCCGCTCGCCGCGGAGGCCGGCCTGCCGATGACCCACCTGGCCATGGCGTTCACCGTCGCGCACCCGGGCGTCACCTCCGCCCTGCTCGGGCCGCGCACCATGGAGCACCTCGACGACCTGCTGGCCGGGGCCGACGTCGAGCTGTCGGACGACGTGCTCGACCGCATCGACGAGATCGTCCCGCCGGGCACCGACGTCACCCGGCTCGATCAGGAGTACAAGCCGCCGGCCCTGCTCGACGCACGGCTGCGCCGTCGGCCGGCCGGGGACCGGTCGGCGGCCTGAGCCGGGTCGGGAGCCTCCGGGTGCGCGAGACGCCCCAGCCCGGGCAGCACGTGCACCCTGGCTCCCGGCTCCCGGCGGACGCGGAACACCGATGAACGATGTCCCGCGTCATCACAAAGGTGGGCCCGGAGGGATTCGAACCCCCGACATCCACGGTGTAAACCGTAGAACTTGCCCTGACCTGCGGGGACGCACTCGAGAGATGCGCCGGTGGGCATCCCACGGGCATTCGAGGTGCGCGTGCTGAGTCATGGGTTCAGGTTCCCATGCAGTCCTGCACCCCGCTCCTGATGGGGATAGGCCTCACTGCGGTACCCGTGGGATCCGGGAGTCCCCTGGCCACGCTGAACCGACTGCTGAGCAGATTTGCGTCATCACCGGCGGCTCAGACGCTGAGCCGCCGGTACCGCTGCAGGCGGGCGAACCCGCCCGCGTCAGGGCGGGCTGTCGGCTCCAGGACGTATTCGAGGCTCCGCCGCACGCCGCGCGTGTCCAGCTGCAGGCCAATGGCGACCAGCTCACCGCCGTCGTCGGGTGGGCGCACGGAGGCCACGTGCACCGAGCGGCCCACGACGTTGACCAGGTAGCCGCGGGCCGTCCGGCCGGTGTGGACCGTCACGCGGCCCTTGATCCGGTAGGCGCCGGCGGGCGGCTCCTCCAGCAGGTCGACCAGCCGGGACGGGCTGACCGCCGCGCAGGCCCGCACGCTGACCGCGTCCGCGTGCGGGTGGTCGTGCGCGTGCTCGTCGCGCATCAGTGCGGCGATCGGCAGCTCGTCCTGGGGGTCCTCGCGGGAGGCTGCGTCGTACACGAGGGCCGGGTCGAGCCGCCCCCGGGAGGCTGTCACCACCTGGGCGCGTGGGTTGACGGCGCCGACCCGCTCGGCCACCCGCGCGAGCACCCGGTCGCGGTCGCCCGCCGGCAACAGGTCGGTCTTGTTGACCACGACCAGCGAGCTCGCGCGGTAGCGGGCCGGCGGTATGTCGCGCGTGTCGATGGTGCGGAAGTGCTCCACCGCGTCGACGACGTCGACCACTCCCCCGGGACGCACTCGCTCGACCCCGCTGAAGCGGATCATCCGGGCCAGCGCCACCGGGTCGGCGACGCCGCTGGCCTCGACGATCACCACGTCGAGCGCCAGCCGCGGCCGCGTGAGCCGCTCCAGGGCCTCGTCGAGCTCGCTCGTGTCGGACAGATGGCACAGGCAGCCCCCGGAGATGGAGACCGGCTCGTCGACCTGACCGGTGACGAGGCCGGCGTCCACGTTGATCTCCCCGAAGTCGTTCACCACGGCCCCGATCCGGGCTCCGGGCTGCTGCAGCAGGTGGTTGAGCACGGTGGTCTTGCCGGCGCCGAGGTGCCCGGTCAGCACGACCACCGGAACCTGGCCCTGTGCCATCTGTCCGCCTTCCCTCGCTATGCCGAGCGCCGCACCCGGCGCAGGGCGATCAGCAGCCCGCCGCCGAGCGTCAGCGCGAGCGCGACGCCGATCAGGGTGGCCAGGCCCGACGCGCCCGTCGCGGGGAGCACGCCCCCCGACGGCCTGCTCGGTTCGTCGGCGCCGGGCGCGCCGGCCGCCGGGTCGTCCGGAGCAGGGTCGCCCGTTCCCGGGTCGTCCGAACCGGGCTCGTCCGAATCGGGCTGGTCGGAACCGGGCTGGTCGGAACCAGGCTCGTCCGAACCAGGCTCGTCCGAACCAGGGTCACCGGAACCAGGGTCACCGGAACCAGGGTCGTCGCTCCCTGGGTCGTCGCTCCCTGGGTCGTCGAGCGCCTCGGTGACCGTCACCTCGACCGGCTCCGACGGCCCGTACCCCAGGGTCCCCGCGGGGGTCACCGGCGCGGCGCGGTACTGCGCGCCGTCGTCGGCCAGAGCCGCCTCGATGCTGAGCTCCGCCGCGGTCTCGTCCTTCACCACGGTGAACTCCTCCTGCCCAGCCGCCTTGCGCTCCCAGCGGTAGTCGGTCAGCACGGTCGTCGGGTCGACGGCGGTCGTCAGCGTGAGGGTCTCGCCCTCGGCGTAGGTGGTCTCGCCGAAGACCGTGACGGTCTGCCGTGCGGGCGCACCGTGGTCGTCCACGTGGATGGTGCGAGTCTCGGAGACCAGCGGTGGTGTGGCCGTGTGCGCGTAGGTGAGCACCGCGCGGATCTCGAGGCCATCCATCGCCTGCTCGGCGGCCACCTCGTAGAGGTTCTCCTGGACGCCGGTCATCTCCGTCCACTCGTCCGACCCGGGCCACCGCCACTGCCACTGCAGGTCGTCGCCTGCCAGGGGCGCGGGGTCCACCGTCAGCCCGAGGCTGATGGTGCCGCCCTGGTGGTAGTGGTCGGACAGGGCGCCGAACTCGAGGATCTGGGAGGTCAGGTCGTCGGTCACGTTGACGGTGTACGGCTGCGACTGCTGGGCGAGCACCCCGTTGTTGTAGACCTCCAGCCGCAGCGTGCCCCCGTGATGCTCTGCGACGGCCAGGTCCGGTCCGGTCACAGCCGCCGTGGCTTGCTGCTCGGTGCCCCACACCTCGGTCGTCTCACCCTGGGTGAAGCGCCAGGTGTAGGTGAAGTCGTCCCCGGCCCGCTCCGGGAAGACGGTCGCGTCCATGGTGACGGCGCCGCCCTCACGGTAGAGGTTGCGGTGGCCGGTGACGTTGAGCTCCCGGTGCCCCACGGTGACCGTCCGGTACTCCGAGCGCGCGATCGCGACGCCGTCCTTGACGACGCTCGCGACCAGAGGTCCGGAGAACTGCTCCGTCTCCGTCGGGTTGAGCTTCGACCGCAGACGGACCGTATTCTGGTCGGGGTAGGTCGCCTCCCACTCACCGGGGTAGATCGGTGCGCCGTAGTACCCGCCGTAGAACACGAAGCCCCAGCTGATCGACTCGCCCTCGCCGAGCTCACGCCCGCTCACGGTGTACTCGACGACGTCGCCCGGCAGCAGCGGGTCGGGGTGTCCTTCGGTCGCCTCGACGACCGGCGCGGGCCCCTGGTTCTCGACCACGACGGTCGTCCACGGGGTCTCGGCCACAGTCGTGCGGGTGTCGGGGCCATAGATCGTCACGCGGATCTCGGTGTCGTCCGCCAGCGCGTCGAGCTCACGGGTGAACGTGGTCGCGGTCGCGGACTGCGGCACGAGCACGTCGTCGTCGAAGCCCACCGTACGCAGCTGCCAGCGGAAGACCTGACCGCCCTCCAGTGTGGCGCCGACGACGGTCGCGGTCAGCGTGTCGCCCACCTGGTACGAGTCTGCGACACCGGCGATCCCGAACTCGACGCCGGAGCCGTCGACCACCGTGACCTCGACAGGCTCGGAGATGGAGCCGCCGGTGAAGTTCGCGACGGCCGGCACGAACACCGCCGTCAGTGAGCGCGTGCCGACACCGAGGTCGGAGACCTCCAGCTCGGCGTGCCCGTCGCCGGACACCTCGGCGTGGCCGAGCGCGGTGCCGCCGTCATGGAACTCGACGTACCCGTCGACGTCCGCCGGTGCCACGTCCGCCGAGAGCGTCACGGGGCTGCCCTGCACGATCTCGGTGGCCGACGCCGTCAGCTTGGTCGTGGTCTCGACCTGCTCGGGGAGCTCTCCGACGACGAACGTGTAGACCGCGCTGTCGCTGACCGGTGTGCCGCCGATCGCCGCCGCGCCCTC
>DATGOB010000131.1:0-13643 GCA_036010205.1 Promicromonospora sp.
GTGCATGATCACCGACCCCGAGGGCAAGGGCGTCGACGTCCTGTTCGTCCAGGTGCCGGAGGGCAAGAGCGCCAAGAACCGGGTGCACCTCGACCTGCGCCCGCGCGCGGACCTGCGTGACACGGAGATCGAGCGGATCGCGGCGCACGGGGCGACCGTCGTCGGCGACCACCTCGGCATCTACGGCCCGGGCAGCGGCTGGGTCACGTTCGCCGACCCGGAGGGCAACGAGTTCTGCGTGCTGCGGTCCCTCGAGGAGGTCGCCGCGCACGAGCGTGCCGCGGCCGCCGAGCCGGCCGACACCTGACGGCTCACACCCGGACGACGACCTTCCCGCGCGTGTGCCCTGTTTCGCTGGCGCGGTGGGCGTCCGCGGCGTCGGCCAGGTCGAAGACCTGCGCGACCTCGACGGACAGCTTCCCGGCGTCGAAGAGCTCGGCGAGCGCGTCGAGGTCCGCCGTCGAGGGCCGCACCCAGACGTAGTGGCCGCCGTGCTCGGTGCGCGCCGTGGCGTCGGTGATCGAGGCGATCGTGCCGCCGGGCGCGAGCACGGCGGCGCTCGTGGCGACGGCGTCGCCGCCCACCAGGTCGAGGGCGGCGTCGACGCCGCCCGGCGCGAGCTCCCGGACCCGGTCGGCCAGCCCCTCGCCGTAGGTGACGGGCTCGGCGCCCAGGCTGCGCAGGAACGCGTGGTTGCGCTCGCTCGCCGTGCCGATGACGCGTGCCCCCAGCGCGCGGGCGATCTGCACGGCGAACGCCCCGACGCCGCCGGCCGCCGCGTGCACGAGCACGGTCTGCCCCTCGCGCACTCCGGACCGCCGGATCGCCTGGTAGGCGGTGAGCCCGGCGAGCGGGACGGCTGCCGCCTCCTCGAAGCTCAGCGACGCGGGCTTGCGCGCCAGGGTCCGCACCGGTGCGGCCACGAGCTCGGCGAACGTGCCGTTGTGGACGGTGTCCTTGCGCACGTAGCCGTAGACCTCGTCGCCCACCTGGTACTCGGGGGTGTCGAGCCCGACCTGCTCGACGACGCCCGCCACGTCCCAGCCCGGGATCGCGGGCAGGGTCGTGTCGATCACGCCCTCGAGGTGACCCTCGCGGACCTTCCAGTCGACGGGGTTCACCGAGGCGGCCCGCACGCGCACGACGACGGTGTCCGGCCCGACGTGCGGGTCCGGCACCTCCGTGAGCTCGAGGACGTCCGCGCCGCCGAACCGGCTGTAGGTGATCGCTCGCATGTGGGGGTCAACCTCTCGTCCGGCTGCCGGTGGTCCGGCAGCTCTCCGTCATGCCGGGTCGGCACGAATAGTGTGCCAAGCGCTCACGCCTCCCCGGGCAGCTCCGCCTCGACCTCGGCGGCCGCCTTGTCAGGCCGCCAGCCACGCCACACGGAGTGCCGCATCCGCCGCTCGCCCGACGCGCTGTCGCTGCCCTCGGCCCAGTCGGCGAACGTCACCTCGCCCACCAGGCGGGGCGTGACCCAGCGGGCGTCCCGCGCGTCCTCGGCCGGGACGCCCGCCGCGCCGGGGGTCTTGCGCTCCATGCTCTTCAGGCGCGCGGTGATCTCGCGGCGCTCGCGCTCGGTGAACCCGGTGCCCACGCGCCCGACGTAGCGCAGCGTGTCGCCGTCGGGCACCGCCATGAGCAGCGAGCCCATGACCGCGGCGTTCGCGTGGCCCGGCCGCCAGCCCACGACCACGACCTCCTGCGTGGCGCTGTGCTTGAGCTTGAGCCACTCCCGCGAGCGCCGCCCGACGTAGGTGGACGTGCGGCGCTTGGCGACGACGCCCTCGAGGCGCAGGGTGCGGGAGGTGCGCATGGCCGCGTCGAGGTCGCCGTCGAACACGGGCGGCAGGTGGACGGGCGGTTCGGGGGTGACGAGGGACTCGAGGAGCTCGCGCCGTTCGGTCCAGGGGCGGCCGGTGACGTCCGCGCCGTCGGCCTGGAGCACGTCGAAGAGCATGAGGTCGACCTGGACGCGGGCCCGGGCGCGGGCGACGTCGTGCTCCTTGCGGAGGTTGGCGCGCTGCTGGAGGCGGCGGAAGTCGGGGCGGCCGTCGCGGTCGAGGGCGACGATCTCGCCGTCGAGCACGGCGGGGAGCCTGCCGGGGTCGATCTGGGCGCCGAGGGCGGAGAGCTCGGGGAAGGTGACGGTGAGGTCCTGCCCGGAGCGGCTCACGAGGCGCACGGTGCCGTCGTCCTGCACGTGGGCGAGGGTGCGGAAGCCGTCCCACTTCATCTCGAGCATCCAGGTCTCGGGGTCGTGCAGCTCGCCGGGCCGGGCGGGGCTGGCGAGCATCGCGCGGTAGGGGCCGCTGCGCGGCGCGGGGCGCGGGCTGCGCGCGGCGCCCTTCGCCGGCGGGTCCGCCGGGGTGTCGTCACCGGGCTGGGCCTTGGTGCGGTGGATGAGCCAGCTGTTGTCGGCGTCGCCGTCGCGCCCGCCGGTGCGGATGAGGGCGAGTCGCCGGGCGCCACGGCGGTCGGAGCGCAGGGTGACGATGACCTCGTCGTCGCGCCACTTCTCCGTCTCGTAGGTGCCGGCGTCCCAGATGGTGACCTCGCCGGCGCCGTACTCGCCGGCGGGGATGCTGCCCTCGAACGCGCCGTACTCGAGCGGGTGGTCCTCGGTCTGGACGGCGAGGTGGTTCTTCGCGGGGTCGGTGGGTTCGCCGCGGGGGAGCGCCCAGCTCACGAGCACCCCGTCGTGCTCGAGCCGGAAGTCCCAGTGCAGGCGGCGGGCGTGGTGCTCCTGGATGACGAAGGTCGGTGCGTCGCCGTCACGCCCTGCGGCCTCGCCGCCCGGTGGTCCGAACGGTTCGGGCGTCTTCTCCGGGTCCCGCTTGGCGCGGTAGGTCTCGAGCTTCTCGAAGGTGGCGAGGCGCTCGGGTGTCGGTTCGAGGGCGGAGCGGTGGCCCTCGAGCAGCGGGGCGAGCAGGTCGCCGTCGGCCTCGACGCGCTCGACGACCTCGTCGGGGGTGAGCTGGGCGAGGTCGGGGTCCTCGAGCTCCGCCCACGTGCGGGGGGCGGCGACGAAGGGGCGGTCGAGCCCGCGCAGGGAGTAGGGCGCGATGGTGGTCTTGTTGCCGTTGTTCTGCGACCAGTCCACGAGCACCTTGCCCGTGCGGAGCTTCTTGCTCATGTCGCTGACGACGAGGTCGGGGTGCTCGGCCTCGAGGTACCGGGCGAGCTCGTGCGCGACCTCGGAGACGGCGTCCGACCCGAGGCGGGTCCCGGCGGTGCGGCCGAGCGCGGCGTAGAGGTGGATGCCCTTGGAGCCGGACGTGACGGGGTAGGGCTCGAGGCCCATGCCCTGGAGGATCTCGCGCGCCCATCGGGCGACCTGGGCGCACTCCGGCAGCCCGGCGCCCGGCCCGGGGTCGAGGTCGAGCACGAGGCGGTCCGGGTCGAGGCGCGTGCCGGTGCGGCCGAACTGCCACTGGGGCGTGTGCAGCTCGAGGGTGGCCGTCTGGCCGAGCCACGTGAGGGTCGCCAGGTCGTTGACGAGCACGTAGTCGTTGGACGATCGCTTGTGCTGGATCGACCGGCGCTTGACCCAGTCGGGGGTGGAGGCGTCGAGGTTCTTCTGGAAGAACATCTGCCCGCCCGTGCCGTCGGGCCAGCGCTTGCGGGTCGCCGGGCGGTTGGCGGCGTGCGGGAGCAGGACGGGCGCGATCTGCGTGAGGTAGTGCAGCACCTCGGCCTTGGTGGTGCCGGTCGCCGGGTAGAGCACCTTGTCGAGGTTGCTCAGGCGCAGGCGGTGACCGTCGACCGTGACGGTCTGCTGGGCCGTCCGCTGCGTGGGCGTCATCACACCATCGTGCCGCCCTGGGCGTGCCTGTGCGCGGGCGCGGTTCCGCTAGGCTCCCGCGGGTGATTACGGACGACCTGGCGACCGGACCGTTCGCGCGGACCTTCGCCCCTGTCTTCGCGGCTGATGCCGACGTGCCCGCGCCGCCCGCGCGGCTGACCGTCTACGGAGCGGACTGGTGCCGCGACTGCCGTCGCAGCAAGGCGGTGCTGGACGTGCGTCGCGTCGAGTACGAGTGGGTCGACCTGGTCGCGGAGCCCGACCGTGCGGACGAGGCGAAGGCGCTCACCGGCCGCACGACCATCCCCGTCCTCGTCTTCCCGGACGGCGAGCACCTCGTGGAACCCAGCAACGCGGAGCTGTGCGCGAAGCTGGACCGCGCCGGCCTCTGACCCGTCGCCCAGGTCCGTCGCCGTGGACCGGTGCAGGGCGAAACCTGGGCGAGAGGTGCGCTTGGGGCGCACTATAGAGGGATGAGGGCTGTCTGGAAGGGTGCCGTGACCTTCGGCCTCGTCAACGTGCCGGTCAAGCTGTACAGCGCGACCGAGGACCACGACGTGCCGCTCCACCAGGTGCACGACGCGGACGGGGGCCGCATCCGCTACAAGCGTGTCTGCGAGATCGACGGCGAGGTGGTGCCCTACGAGCACATCGACCGCGCCTACGACGACGGCGAGCGCACCGTGGTGCTCACCAAGAAGGAGCTGGCCGACCTGCCGGCCGAGCGGGACCGCGAGATCTCGGTGGTCGAGTTCGTGCCCACGGAGCAGATCGACCCGATCATGCTCGACCGGACCTACTACCTCGAGCCCGACTCGAAGTCGACGAAGGCGTACGTGCTGCTGCGACGCACCCTCGAGGAGACCGACCGCACCGCCGTGGTGAAGTTCGCGCTGCGGCAGCGCACGCGGCTGGCGGCGCTGCGGGTGCGTGACGAGGTGCTCGTGCTGCAGACGCTGCTGTGGGCCGACGAGATCCGCGAGGCCGCCTTCCCCTCCCTCGACGAGCCCGCGAAGGTCAGCGACAAGGAGCTCGCCATGTCGGCGCAGCTCGTCACCAGCTTCGAGGCGGACTTCACGCCGGAGGACTACGAGGACGAGTACCAGGTCCAGCTCCGCAAGCTCGTCGACGCCAAGCTGGAGGCCGGTGACAGCGTCGACACCGCCGAGACCTTCGGCGAGACGGAGGAGGAGGGCGAGGGCGCGCAGGTCGTCGACCTCATGGAGGCGCTCAAGCGCAGCGTCGCGGAGTCGAGGTCGCGCGGGAAGTCCGGCTCGGGGTCGGGGAAGTCGGGCGGTACGTCGTCCAGGTCCTCCTCGAAATCTTCTTCGAAGTCCTCCTCGAAGTCCGGCTCGACGTCCTCGTCGGGATCCACGTCGAGCCGCTCGAAGTCCTCCACGGCGAAGAAGGCCCGCAAGGCGGGCTGAGCCTCCGCGGCCCGCCCCGCCCGAGCGGGTGAACCTGCTGCCTGGTGCGTCACGGGTGGCGGGTGAGCAGGTCGCGCGCATGACAAGGTGGGCACCGATGACTCGTCTTGTTCCGCCCCGCTGGCTGCGCTGGACCCTGGCCGGTGCGTTCGCCCTCCTCGCGTGCCTGATGTTCGGTGTCACCACGGCGAAGGCCGACCTCAGCCTCGGCCCGCACGAGGCCACCTACGCCGTGACCGCCCAGGACAGCCTCGTGGCCGATCTCGGCCCCCTCGGCACCGTCGTCGCCGACTCGCCCCTGCCGCTCAACCTCGGCGTGCGGATCACGGTGCACGAGATCCCCGCCGACCTCTCCGCGGTCGACGCGGCGAGCTTCGACGCGCTCGCGGGCGACCTGGACGGCTACCTGCAGTTCTTCGACACACCCCAGCAGACGGTGCGCACGGCCGCGTGGGCCCTCGCCTGGGACGCCGTGCGCGGCGCTGCGGGGGCCGCGGTGGTGCTCGCCGCCGTGCTGCTCGCGCTGCGCGCGCTGCTCGGGTCGCGGCGGCGCGCCGAGCTCGCGCGCGCGGCCGCCTCCAGGACCTGGGAGATCACGGCGGGCGTCGCCGTCGTCGTGCTCGTGGCCGTGACCGCGACGTCGAGCTCCGGGCCGACCGAGCGGGCCACCCTGCCCGCCTCGCCCGTCTTCGCCGGGACGGCCCTCGAGGGGGCGCGGATCACGGGACGGCTGGCGGGCGTCATCGACACCTACAGCGGCCAGCTGGTGGAGACCTACCAGGCCAACGAGGTGTTCTACGCCGGGGCGCGCGAGCGCCTCATGGAGGCGTGGGACGCACGGGTCGCCGAGCAGGAGGCGCAGGGGCAGGGGGCGAGCCCGTCGCCGTCGGGCAGCCCGGACTCCCCGGAGCTCGTCACGTTCCTGCTCGTCTCGGACCTGCACTGCAACACCGGCATGACGCCGCTCATCCGCGACCTCGCCGACCGGATCGCGCCCGACGTCATGCTCAACGCGGGCGACACGACGATCAACGGCACGAGCGTCGAGTCGGTGTGCGTGGACTCGTTCGCCTCGGCCGTGCCCGACGGCGTGCCGTTCGTCGTCGCCGACGGCAACCACGACTCGCGCCTGACGACCGCGACGGAGCTCGCCAACCGGCAGGTCGTCCTGGACGGGCAGGTGGTCGAGGTCGAGGGCGTGCGGATCCTGGGCGACCGCGACCCGCTGGAGACGCGCATCGGCGGCGGCACCGTGATGTCCCGCGAGGAGACGCCCGCCGAGGCGGGCGAGCGGCTGCGCGACGTCGCCTGCGAGGCGGCGGGCGAGCCCGGCCTCGGCGGGTTCACGGGCGAGGACCGGGTCGACCTCCTGCTCGTGCACCAGCCCGCCGTCGGTGACGCCGCCCTCGCGTCCGGGTGCGTGCCCTTCCAGGTGTCGGGGCACATGCACAAGCGGATCGGGCCCGACGTCGTCGGGTACGGCGTGCGGTACGTCAACGCGAGCACCGGCGGCGCGACCAAGGGCAACACGTCCGTCGGCCCGCTGCGCGACACGTCGGAGATGACGGTGCTGCGGTTCGACCCCGAGCGCCGGCGCTTCGTGGACTGGCAGCTCGTCGAGGTCACGCCCGACGGTGAGGCGTCCGTGAGCGAGCGGCGGACGGTCCCGCCGCCCGTCCCGCTGCCCGACGAGGTGCCCGACGAGGTGCCGGGCGGTTCATCCGGCGACGTCCCGGGTGCCGAACGGGCCCCGTCGCCCACCCCGCCGGGCAACTAGGCTCGGGGCGTGGACATCGCAACCGACCCGGCCGAGCTGACGCCCGTCGCCCAGGACTACCTGAAGGCGGTGTGGTCGGCCCAGGAGTGGTCGGACGAGAAGGTGACCACCAAGCACCTCGCCGACCGGCTCGGGGTCGGCGCGTCCACGGTGTCCGAGACGGTCCGCCGGCTGTGCGGGCAGGGGCTGCTCGACCACGAGCGGTACGGCGCGATCCGGCTCACCGACGACGGCCGCAGGCTCGCGCTGGTCATGGTGCGCAGGCACCGGCTGCTCGAGACGTTCCTGGTCAGGGAGCTCGGCTACGGCTGGGACGAGGTGCACGACGAGGCGGAGGTGCTCGAGCACGCGGTGTCCGACGTGTTCGTCGAGCGCATGGCCGAGCGGCTGGGCAACCCGTCCCGCGACCCCCACGGCGACCCGATCCCGGCACCGGACGGCACCGTGGTGCGGCCGTCCGCCGTGCCGCTGTCGTCCATGCACGCGGGAGACGCCGGGACCGTCGTGCGCATCTCGGACGCCGACCCGGAGGCGCTGCGGTACCTCGCGGAGCTCGGCATCGACCTCGACGTCCGCGTCGAGGTCACGACCCGCCGCGAGTTCGCCGGGACCGTCGCCGTCGCCTGGGCGTGCGGGGAGCCCGAACCCGCCGAGCGCGTCGCGGACCTCGGGCTGCTGGCGGCCTCCCGCGTGTGGGTGTCGCAGGAGTAGGCTGTCCGCGTCCCCCTGAGCTCGTCGCCGGTGTCGCCGACGGTTGCCTCGAATCGATACGAGATAGACCTGACCGTCCCCGACGACCCGGAGACCCTCCCCATGGCGACCCCTCCCTCCCTCCGCACGGCCCTGCCCGCGCTCGTCGCGCTCGCCGTCGGCGGCTTCACCATCGGCACCACCGAGTTCGCCGCCATGGGCCTGCTGCCCGACGTCGGCGCGGACCTCGGCGCGACCGACCCCCAGGTAGGGCACACCATCACGGCGTACGCCCTCGGCGTCGTCGTGGGCGCACCGCTGCTGACCGTCGCCGCAGCGCGGATGGAGCGCAAGCGGCTGCTGCTCGCGCTCATGGGCTTCTACACGGTCGCCAACGTGCTGTCCGCCGCGGCGCCCGACGTCGGCTGGCTCGTGCTCGGCCGGTTCCTCGCCGGGCTGCCGCACGGCGCGTTCTTCGGTGTCGGCGCCGCCGTCGGTGCCGCGGTGGCAGGTCCCGCGCAGCGCGGGCGCGCCGTCGCGACGATGATGACCGGCCTGACGATCGCGAACGTCGTCGGCGTGCCGCTGTCGACCTGGGTCGGGCAGACGTTCGGGTGGCGCGTGTCGTACGTGCTCATCGGCGCCCTCGGCGCGGCAACGCTGCTCGGGCTCTGGCGGCTCGTGCCCGCGGGTGCCGGCGGCGCAGGCCGCTCGGTGCGCACCGAGCTGGCCACGCTGCGCAACGTGCCGCTGTGGATCGCGTTCGTCACGGGAGCCGTCGGGTTCGGCGGCATGTTCGCCGTCTACACGTACGTCGCGCCCACCCTGACCGGCGTGACCGGGCTGCCCGGTGGGGCGGTGCCGTGGGTGCTGGCGCTGTTCGGCCTCGGCATGACCGTTGGCACCCAGCTCGGCGGGCGCCTCGCCGACCGCGGCGTGCTGCGCGCCGTGCTGATCGGCTTCGTCACCACGGCGGCCTCGCTCGCGCTGTTCGCGCTCACGGGCGGGTGGATCGTGCCCGCCCTCGCGTCGCTGTTCCTGCTGGGCGTCACGTCGCAGGTGCTCGGCATCGCGTTCCAGACCCGGCTCATGGACCTCTCCCCGGGGGCGCCGTCCCTCGGGGCGGCCCTGTGCCACGCGGGTCTCAACGTCGCCAACGGCGCCGGTGCCTTCGTCGGCGGGCTCGTGATCGACGCCGGGTGGGGGTACCTCGCCCCGGCGTGGGCCGGCCTCGTCGTCACGCTGCTCGGTCTCGGCCTGATCGTCGCGTTCGGGCGGCAGCGGATCGCCCACCCGGTGCCGGAGACCGCGTCGTGACCCCGGTCCCAGCAAAGTTCCAGGGTTCGCCGGTACCGTAGGCGCGTGACTGGGACCGAGGCGACCACGACGTCGTCGGACAGCAACGCACAGGACGTCGCGGCACCGCAGCCGCTCGGCGCGCGCAGCATGGGGCTCCTGCTCGTGGTGCTCGGCGGCATCGGCTTCGCCGCCTCGTTCGCCCTCTCCTGGGAGAAGTACCTCAAGCTCCTCGACCCGGACCGTGTCGCGTCCTGCAGCGTCAACCTGTTCATCGACTGCGGCGCGGCGATGGACTCGTGGCAGGGCGCCCTCCTCGGGTTTCCCAACCCCTACATCGGCGTCGCGGCGTTCCCCGTCGTCGTCACCACGGGCGTCATGCTCCTGCTCGGCACCCGGCTGCCGCGCTGGTACTGGACGTCGCTGCTGGTGGGCACGGTGCTCGGTGAGGCGCTCGTGCTCTTCCTCATGTACACGAGCTTCTACTCGATCGTGGCGCTGTGCGCCTACTGCATGGTCGTGTGGACGATCATGTGGCCCCTGCTGTGGTACCAGGTGGTGCGGGGCGTGCGCTCCGGCGACCTGCCCGCCGGCGAGGGCCTGCGGGACGCGGTCGTCGGCAACCGGCACATCATCCTCGTCATCGGCTACGTGGCCGCGGTGACGTGGCTCCTCCTTGCGGTGGGCGGCCCCCTGTTCGACTCCTTCTGACCGCGAGGTAGTCACGTGGCGAGGTAGTCACGTGGCGAGGTAGTCAGGCTCAACGGCGCAACGCCTCGCGCAGCACCCTGCCCTCCGCGCCCGCGGGCGGCGCGTAGCCGAGCAGGGCCGAGATCGTCGGCGCGACGTCGACGTGGCGCGGCGCGTGCGGACGCACGCCGGGCCGGATCCCCGCACCGGCAAGCACCAGCGGCACGTGCAGCTCCGTGGTGGCGCCGTGCCTGCCTGCCGGGTCGGCGGGCGTGGGGCCGAATGACCAGCCGGGCTGCGGCTCCACCACCAGGTCCCCGTAGCGGGGGCTCATGTGCAGCCTGCGCTGGTCCGCCTCGTCGAGCACGGACCGCACCTGCGGCAGCGCGCGCAGGACGCGCTCGAGCCGGCGCACCGCCGACCGGTCGCCGGCTCGTTCGCCCACGAGTCGGACGTCGGCCACACCGCCCACGACGACGACGACGTCGGTGCCCGGCGCCGGCGACTGCCCGCTGGTGAGCACCTCCGGTGTGAACCCGGCTGCCTCGATCGCGGCGAGACCCTCGTCGGCGAACCCCTTGTCGAACGTGGTCATGCCGTGGTCGCCCGTGACGACGAACGTGGTGCGGTCGTGGACGCCCGCGTCGCGCGTCGCCTGGACGATCCGGCCGAGCTGCGCGTCGATGTCGGCCAGGGCAGCGGGCAGGCGCGGGTCGGCGTCGCCGCCGTCGTGCCCGATCGCGTCGAGCACGTCGCAGTAGACGGCGACCAGGTCGGGCACGCCGGTGGTCCGTACCTGCTCCCCGCCGGAGTCGACGGGCTCGCCGCGCAGGACGGCGACGGCGTCGTCGGTGCGTCGGGCGCAGTCGCCGCCGGGCTGGGTGTAGAGGCCGTCCGGGTCGCCGAAGGTGACACCGTAGTTCTGCACGATGAACCACTGCGCGGAGAACACGGTGCCGCCCTGGGCGCGGACCGACTGCGCGATCGTCGGCACCGCGAGGTCGCGCTGCTGGCCGCGTGCCGTGTTCGTCGTCGTGTCGAACCAGTAGGCCGTGTTGCGGTGGGTCGCAGGCCAGGCCCCCGTGGCGACCGACGACCACGACGGGTTCGTGATGGACGTCATCACGCCCGTCGACGTCGCGAGGCTGCCGCGGCGCACGAGCCGCTCCAGGTTCGGCATCGGCGCCTGGCCCGAGCGCACGAGGTCGAGGTACTCGACGTCGAACCCGTCGAGGGCGAGCAGGACGACGTGGTCGGCGGGGTGCTCTCCCCGCCCGGGCGTGGCGGACGCCGGCGGCGGGGCGGAGGTTGTCCACATCAGGGTCGAGGCGAGGGTGGCGGCGGCACACGTGACGAGGGTCTTGCGCAGCGAAGGCACCATGGGGCCATTCGAGCACCCGGACGGTGAACGGCGGGGGAGGTGCGGGCGAATGTCGGCCGAACGCCCGAACCTGTGGACAGCCGGGGCCGAGGGCTCGCGCGGTCGGTAGACTCGCAGCCGTGACAATGCCCGACGCACCCGAGCGCACCACGTCAACGGACGAGCCCCGTTTCCGCTACACCCCGGCCCTCGCGCAGCAGATCGAGCTGCGCTGGCAGGACCTGTGGGAGGAGCGCGGAACCTTCCACGCGGCGAACCCGCAGGGGCGACTTACGGGGCCGGGCGGGAGCCCGGCGCAGGGCGACCCGTACTTCATCATGGACATGTTCCCGTACCCGTCGGGTGCCGGCCTGCACGTCGGCCACCCGCTGGGCTACATCGCGACGGACGTCACCGGTCGGTTCCGGCGCATGTGCGGCGACAACGTGCTGCACGCACTGGGCTACGACGCGTTCGGCCTGCCGGCCGAGCAGTACGCCGTGCAGACGGGTCAGCACCCGCGCGTCACCACCGAGGCCAACATCCTCAACATGCGGCGCCAGCTGCGCCGGCTCGGCCTGGGCCACGACCCGCGGCGCACCTTCGCGACGATCGACCCCGAGTACGTCCGCTGGACGCAGTGGATCTTCCTGCAGATCTTCGATTCGTGGTACGACGCCGACGCGGAGCGTCCCGGCCCTGCTGCCGGCAAGGGCCGCGCGCGCCCCATCGCCGAGCTGCGCGAGGAGCTCGCGGCCGGCACGCGTCCCGTGCCCGGGCACGACGGCGACAACACCGGCGGCGCCGTCTGGGCGGGGCTCAGCGAGCTCGAGCGGCGTGACGTCATCGACGGCCAGCGCCTCGCCTACGTCGACTCGTCCCCGGTGAACTGGTGCCCGGGACTCGGCACGGTGCTCGCGAACGAGGAGGTCACGGCCGACGGCCGGTCCGAGCGCGGCAACTTCCCGGTCTTCCAGCGCAACCTGCGCCAGTGGAAGATGCGCATCACCGCGTACGCCGACCGCCTGGCGGACGACCTCGACCTCATCGACTGGCCGGACAAGGTCAAGTCGATGCAGCGCAACTGGATCGGCCGCTCGGTCGGTGCGAACGTGCGGTTCGACGTGGTCGGTACCGCCGACCAGGACCCCGCGGGCGCGGCGGGGACGCTCGAGGTGTTCACCACGCGCCCCGACACGCTGTTCGGTGCGACGTTCATGGTCGTCGCTCCCGAGCACCCCCTGCTCGACGAGGTCCCGGCCGCCTGGCCCGACGGCACGCGCTCGGCGTGGACCGGCGGTTACGAGACCCCGGCAGAGGCTGTCGCGGCCTACCGGCGCGAGGCGTCGGCCAAGACGGCCGTCGAGCGTCAGGCCGACGCGGGCAAGAAGACCGGCGTGTTCACCGGCCACCTCGCGGTCAACCCGGTCAACGGCGAGCAGATCCCCGTGTTCACGGCCGACTACGTGCTCATGGGGTACGGCACCGGCGCGATCATGGCCGTGCCGGGTGGCGACGAGCGCGACCACGCCTTCGCCGAGGCCTACGACCTGCCCGTCGTGTACACGGTCGAGCCCGAGGGCGGCCTGCCGGAGGGGCACACCGGTGCCTACGCGGGCGAGGGCGTCGCGGTCCGGTCCGCGAACGACGAGATCTCGCTGAACGGTCTGGGCGTCGCCGAGGCCAAGGCGGCGATCATCGGGTGGCTCGAGAGCAAGAACATCGGCGAGGGCACGACCACCTACCGCCTCAACGACTGGCTGTTCAGCCGCCAGCGCTACTGGGGCGAGCCGTTCCCGGTGGTGTGGGACGAGGACGACCGCCCGGTGGCGATCCCGGACGCGATGCTGCCGGTGGACCTCCCGGACGTGCCGGACTACGCGCCGCGCACCTTCGACCCCGACGACGCGACCTCCGAGCCGGAGGCGCCCCTGGGCCGCAACGACGAGTGGGTCAACGTCACGCTCGACCTCGGCGACGGTCCGCGGACCTACCGCCGCGACACGAACACGATGCCCAACTGGGCCGGCTCGTGCTGGTACTACCTGCGCTACCTCGACCCCGCCGAGACCACGGCTCCCGCCCTCGCCGGGCTGGAGCAGTACTGGCTGGGTCCGCGGCACAACGCGACGTCCGGTCCGGCCGGCGGCGTCGACCTCTACGTGGGCGGCGTCGAGCACGCCGTGCTCCACCTGCTCTACGCGCGGTTCTGGCACAAGGTGCTGCTCGACCTCGGGCACGTCACGAGCCTCGAACCCTTCGGCAAGCTCTTCAACCAGGGCTACATCCAGGCGTACGCGTACACCGACTCGCGCGGCCAGTACGTCCCGGCCGCCGAGGTCGAGGGCGACGAGCAGAGCGGCTACACGTGGCAGGGTCAGCCGGTCAATCGCGAGTACGGCAAGATGGGCAAGTCGCTCAAGAACGTCGTGACGCCCGACGAGATGTACGAGCAGTACGGCGCCGACACCTTCCGCGTCTACGAGATGTCGATGGGACCGCTCGACCTGTCGCGTCCGTGGAACACCCGTGACGTCGTCGGCTCGCAGCGGTTCCTGCAGCGTCTGTGGCGCAACGTCGTGGACGAGGAGACCGGCG
>DATGOB010000132.1:0-2936 GCA_036010205.1 Promicromonospora sp.
GTCGTAAAAGGTCCGCTCGCCCCTGTTTGCGCGCGCCCGGAACCCCTAGTGTCTGGACATGCTCAATTCAGAGTCGAAAGTGACAAGTTCGAGCACGACGTCGTGCTCGGGAGCTCGGAGCGGAGCATGAGCCGCACCGGATCGGCAGCAAGCAGCGACGGCGTCCGCGTCGCCGTCGTCGGCTACGGCGCCCGCTCGCCGATCGCCGAGCACGTGCCGCACGCCCGGCCCGGCGCGCGCGTCAGCGCGGTCGTCGACACCACCGAGACCGGCCGCCGACGAGGGCAGGCCGCGCACCCCGACGCCGCGGTGCATGCGAGCGTCGACGAGCTGATCGCGGCGGGCACCGCCGACGCCGCGCTCGTGCTCACCCCGGACGACACGCACGAGGAGATCGCCGTCGCGCTGCTGCGGGCCGGTATCGCCGTCTACCTGGAGAAGCCGCTCGCCATCACCGTCGACGGCGCCGACCGGGTGCTGACCACCGCGGCCGAGACCGGCACGCCGCTGTACGTGGGGCACAACTTCCGGCACTCGGGCGTGGTGCGCGCGATGCGCGGCGTCATCGAGCGCGGGGAGATCGGCGAGGTCCGGGCCGTGTGGGTGCGCCACTTCGTGGGCAACGGCGGCGACTACTACTTCAAGGACTGGCACGCCGACCGCACCCGGACCAACACCCTGCTGCTGCAGAAGGCCAGCCACGACATCGACGTCGTGCACTACCTCGCCTCCGGGTACACCCGCCGCGTGGTGGGCATGGGCGACCTCATGGTGTACGGCGGCATCGACGACCGGCGCGACCGCACCGGCGAGACCATGCCCGACTGGTTCTCCCTCGACAACTGGCCGCCCGCGGCGCAGACCGGCCTCAACCCCGTGGTCGACGTCGAGGACGTCTCGATGATGCTCATGCACCTCGACAACGGCGTCATGGCCAGCTACCAGCAGTGCCACTTCACGCCCGACTACTGGCGCAACTACACCGTGATCGGCACCGAGGGCCGCCTGGAGAACGTGGGCGACACCGGCGGCGGCGTCGTCAAGGTGTGGAACCGCCGCCACGAGTGGCAGGTCGACGGCGACGTCGAGCACCCGATCGAGGGTGTCACCAGCGGTCACGCCGACGCCGACCTGCTGACCATGACCGAGTTCCTCGACCACGTGCTCGACGGCGCGCCGACCGTCGTCTCGCCCGTCGCCGCGCGGGCCGCCGTCGCGGCCGGGGCGCTCGCCGCCGAGTCCCTGCGTGACGGGTCCGGCCCGCGCGACGTGCCCGCACTGCCCGACCACGTGCTCGACCACTTCGCCCGCCGCACGGCGGCCCCCGAGTCTTCCGGAAGGACCACCTCATGACCCCGACACGCCGCACCTCACCGCTCCGGCGCACGGCCCTCGCGGCCTCCGCCGTCGTGCTCACCACCGCCCTGGCCGCCTGCGGTTCCGCGTCCGGTTCGCCGGACGCCGACGCCGCCGGGTACGCCGCGCCCGACGCCGACCTCGCCGCCTCGATCACCTACGGCGTCTGGGACCAGAACCAGGTGCCCGCGATCGAGGAGAACATCGCGGCGTTCAACGAGGTCTACCCGGACATCGACGTGACCGTGAACGTCACGCCGTTCGCCGAGTACTGGACCAAGCTGCAGACCCAGGCCTCCAGCGAGACCCTGCCCGACCTGTTCTGGATGAACGGCCCCAACATCGGCCTGTACGCGTCCAACGGCATGCTCGAGCCGATCACCGGCGCCGTCGAGGCCGGCGACATCGACCCCGCCAACTACCCGCAGGCGCTCGTGGACCTGTACACCGTCGACGGCGTCTCCTACGGCGTGCCCAAGGACTTCGACACCATCGGCATCTGGGTCAACACGGCCCTGGTCGAGCAGGCGGGCGTCGAGCTGCCCGAGGACGGCTGGACCTGGGACGAGTTCCAGGAGACCGCCGCCGACATCTCCGAGGCGCTCGCCGACGACGGCGTCTACGGCGCGGCGGGCGGCATGGACGGCCAGACCACGTACTACAACACGATCTTCCAGGCCGGCGGCACGGTCGTGGACGACGGCGCCTCCGGGTACGCGTCGCCCGAGGCGCAGGCCGGCCTGCAGTTCTGGACGGACCTCATCGCGTCGGGCGGGTCACCGTCGATCCAGCAGCTCACCGACACCACCGCCGACCAGTGGTTCACCTCCGGCAAGCTCGCCATGTACTGGGGCGGCAGCTGGTTCCGCTCCGCGCTCACCGACAGCGACCTCGCCGAGGACGTCACCGTGCTGCCCCTGCCGTCGGGCGAGGAGCAGGCCACCGTCATCCACGGCGTGGCCAACGTCGTCTCGGCCACGTCCAAGGAGAAGCAGGCCGCGCAGGCGCTCCAGGTGTTCCTCGCCGGGCAGGAGGCCCAGCAGCAGCAGGGTGACTCGGGCGCCGTCATCCCCGCCTTCGAGGGCACCCAGAGCTCGTTCACGGCCTCGATGCCCGACGCCGACCTCCAGGTGTTCCTCGACGCCGTCGAGTACTCGCGTCCGCTGCCGGTCAGCCTGAACTCCGCGGAGTGGAACGCCCTGGAGACCGAGCTGCTGCCCCAGGCCTTCTCCGGCGAGCGGCCCGTGGCCGACGTCGCGACCGACCTGGCCGAGCAGATGGACGCGGCGCTGGCCGAGGAGTGACCGCGTGACCACCTCGCAGACGGCCCCGCCCGCGCCGACCCGCACCGGGTCGGCCGGGCGGGGCGGCCCGGCACCCAGCCGCGGCCCCCGCCCCGAGAGCACCCTGTGGCCGTGGCTGTTCGTCGCACCGCTGGTGGCCGGCATCGCCGTGTTCTACCTGTGGCCGATCGTCCAGACCGCCGGGTACTCCTTCACCGAGACCGGCCCCTTCGGCGGCTCGACGTTCGCCGGCGTCGACAACTACGTCGCGCTGTTCCAGGACCCCGAGCTGTACCT
>DATGOB010000133.1:0-21196 GCA_036010205.1 Promicromonospora sp.
ACCCGGCAACCACAAGGCGCCTGGCAACGGCAAGGGACCTGGGAACGGCAAGGGACCTGGGAACGGCAAGGGACCCGGCAACCACAAGGCGCCTGGCAACGACAAGGGACCCGGCAACGGCAAGGGACCCGGCGTCGACAAGGCGCCTGGCAAGAGCGCCGGCACGAGCACGTCGCCGAGCAAGAACTCCGGCAAGGGCCCTCGCACGGGGCCGGGCAAGGGTTCAGGTACAGGCCCGGGCACCTCAGCCGCCCGCACGGGCTAGGGCCATCCGTGCCGGTGGTGGCGACCTCAGCGCGCGACTCTCCCGCGGACACGTTGCACCGGGTACACCTTGTCGACGCAGCGCAACATCTCCGAGATGACGTCGCGCCCGACGGGCCCCGACCCGCGGCACTCCCGCAGACATGTCGCGCTCGGTACACCTTGTCGACGCAGCGCAACAGCTCCGGGGAAAGGTCACGCTCGCCGGGCCTCGCCGGGCCTCGCCGGGCCTCGCCGGGCCTCGACGGCCGACGTCGTTCGTCCTCGAGACGAAGCAGGCGGCAGCAGGAGGTCTGCTCCGGGCAGCACCGGGTCGGCAGTCGGCGGCGAGGTCGGCAGGTGAGCTGTCGGTCGGCACAAGCATGTGCCGACCGACAGCGGGCGTCACGACCTCGCCGCCGGAGTGCTGCGAATCAGCGCACCGCGTACGCCCTGACCACCTCCTTGGACACCGTGCCACCCGCGGCGTCCCAGGCCTCGACCTTCAGCGAGACGTGGGTCGCGCCGGCGCCGGCCCGGACGGTCGCGTCGTACACGCCGGCACCGAGCCGGGTCGTACGGGCGCTGTGCCAGGTGTCGCCGTCGTCGGTGGACCACCACAGCCGGGCGCCCTTGACGGCGGACGTGTCGTACGCGCCGTCCTGGTGGGCCGCGGTGACACGCACGCGTGTGGTGCCCGGTGCGGAACCGGCCGGGGTCAGGCCGCGCACGTCCCACCGCGTGTCGAGCAGGGGAGGGCGCTCCCCGTCGGGCTCCCCGGACCGGGCGCGGAACCGCCACTCGCCGGTCACGCTCGTGGCCAGCCGGTAGGGCGGGTCGTCGGGGGTGCTCTCCAGGAGCATCCGGTAGTCGGCCCCGCCCTCCGGCACGGCGGGGTAGGCGTCACCGCCCTCGTCGTGGATCAGCTCACCGTCCTGCCAGACGCGCACACGCAGGTTCACGTCGGCGCCCCAGAGGGTCCCGCCGTCGTCGTCGACCCGGGGCGAGGGGCCGAGCGCGAGCTCTCCGAGCGAGTGCTCGACCGGCAGGGTGGTGTACACACCCGGGGCCAGGGCGCCCGCAGCCAGCCCCTGTCGCGCGGTGCCCGGCTTCTCCCAGGTGCGCGTGCGGGCCTCGGCGAGGATCACACCCTCACCGTCCTGCTGGATCTCCGACAGGAGGTACCAGTCGCCCGGGCCGGCCGTCACGTACTCGGTGCGCCGCGTCCCCACGGGAACGGCCTCCGTCGCGCCGCCGGCGACGACGGTCCCCGGCTCCCAGTACAGGCGCTCGGCGAGGTGCGTGTCCCCCACCGACGCGCCGTAGCTCGTCTCGACGGCGACGGTCGTGCGGCGGTCGCCGCGCAGCTCCGGCACGTCGACGCCCTCGCTGTGGTGGGCGAGGTCGTACCGGTAGGACGCCGTCGCGTCGCCCGTGGTCGGCGCCAGCAGGGTCGCCTGGACGATCGTGTCGAGGTCGCCGTGCACCCCCGCAGGCACCGGGGTCAGAGCCAGCTCCGTGCCCGGCCCGTACAGCACGTTGATCCCGGCGTATGCGTTCTCCGCCGAGTCCTCCGTCTCGAGGGACAGGCCCAGGGTCGCGAGGTTCGCCCGGCGGTGCGTCGACGTCGTGACCTCGCGCGCCGTCGTCCCGTCGAGGAGCACCTCGGCGTCGGCCGTCACGTCCACCTCGCCCGCGCCGAGGAACAGCGCGTCGGTCACGGCGGTGCCCTCGTCGTCGAGCGACTCGTGGTACGCGATCGGGCTGTAGACGCCCGGCACCACGCGAGCCGTCGCGACGCCGTCCTCGAACCGGAGCTCCGCGCCGAACGGGTCGCCGGCGTCCGCGTCGACCTTGATGACCGCGCCCCACGTGTCGTCGGGCACGGGCTCGCCGTCACGGTCGACGGCGCGCACCGTGAGGGTCACCAGCTCGCGCTCCTTGGCCCAGCCGAGGGGCGTGCGCACCGTGGTGCCGTCCGTGCCGGTCGCGACCAGCACGCCGCCCACAGCACCCACGGCGCCCGGGCCGTCGGCCACGGTCACGTCGACGGACGCGGACCCGCCCGCCGGGACCACGACCGAGTCGGCCGAGAGGGTGAGCGCCGCGTCCGCCGCGTCCCCCGCCGAGTCGGTGACGTCGCTGGTCAGCTCTAGCGTGACGGCGTCGTCGCCGGTGTTCGTGTATGTCACGGGCTCGGTGACGGTCTCGCCGTCGTGCGGCCACGCGAAGGTACCGAACGAGACCGACGGCGTGGCCGTGACCTCCTGCGCGAGCGCGCCGGGGATCGTGATCCGGCCTGCTCCCTCGGACCAGACGCCTGCGCCGGTCGGCTCGGCCGACGCCATGAGCGCCGCCTTGAGCGCCGGTCCGTCGAGCTCGGGCCGGGCCTGCTTGAGCACCGCGGCGGCACCCGCGACGTGCGGGGTCGCCATGGAGGTGCCGTCGAGGGCGGTGTGCAGGTCGTCGACGACGTCGCCCAGGCCTGTGCCGGCCGCCCGCGCCGCGACGATGCCGTCCCCGGGCGCGACGACGTCGGGCTTGAGCTGCGCGTCCGCGCCGCCGCCCCGGCTCGAGTACCAGGTGACGGCGTCGTCGTCGTCGACGGCGCCGACCGTGAGCGCCGACGCCGCGATCCCCGGCGAGCTCACCCAGCCGTCACCGAGGTCGCCGTCGTTGCCCGCCGCGACGACGAACAGCGTGCCGTACCGGGCGGTCAGCTCGTCGACGGCGACGGCGTCCGGGGCGGGCACGTCGTAGAACGTCGAGCCGAGGGACAGGTTCACGACGTCGGCGCCCTGCTCCGCCGCCCACTCCATGCCCTCGATGACGCCGGACAGGGTGCCGAAGCCGTCGTCGTCGAGCACGCGGCCGACCAGCAGGTCGACATCGGGCGCGACGCCCTGGTTGACGCCGTCGGACGCCTCGCCCGACCCGGCAAGGATCGACGCGACGTGCGTGCCGTGCCCGTCGCCGTCGACGACGTCGCCCTCTCCCGTGAAGTCCCGCTCGCCGACGACGACGTCGTCGAGGTCGGGGTGGGTCACGTCGATGCCGGTGTCGAGCACGGCGACGGTCACGCCCTCGCCGGTGAGCCCGCTCTCCCACGCCTCGGGGGCGCCGATCTGGGGCATCGAGTCGGCGTCGGTGGCCTGCACCGGCCGGTCCAGCCAGACCCGGCCGACGGCACCGGCCGCGGCGCGCGCGGCGGGCCCGTCCGCGGGGGCGAGCGCGTCGAGCAGCGCTGAGGCGCGCCCCTTCGGCAGCTCGTCGGCGACGGCGCCGACCGACTCGAGCGTCCGGTCCGGCGTGACGCCCGACGCGGCCCAGTCCTGTCCGGCCGGTGCCGCGGCCCTGGTGCCGGGCGCACCGTCGGCGGCCGCGACGGTCTGCACGATGACCGGCAGCGAGTCGCGGGACGCGTCGTCGTACCCGGCCTCGACCAGGCCGGTCACGTCGAACAGCGCGCGGTCGAGGCGCCCCGGCACGAGCTGCGCGACGTCGTGCGGTACCACGTAGAGGTGGTCGCCCTGCCGCTGCTGGAAGAAGGCCATGTGCTCGCGGCCCGGGCCGGGTCGCACCGTGGCCCGCTCGGTGCCGTCGGCCTGCGTGCGGACCGTGACGACGTCGCCGGTCAGCAGGGTGACCGACACCCCGTCCCCCGACGTCGGCGGCGGTGCTGCCGCGCCGGGCCCTGCTGCTGTCCCTGCTGCTGTGACCGTTGGTGTGACTGCCAGCGCGATCGCTGCCGCGATCGACGCTGCACGTGCTCTCGTACGCATCGCTCTCCCGTCCGGTTCGAGCGCGCCGCGGGCGCGGCGCCACGTCCCCCAGACGCACCGTCCTCGCACTCAGGTTGCGTGACCTGCACGGATGACTACTTCGCCAGGTGACCACCTCGCCGAGGTAGTCACCTGGCGAAGTAGTCACTTGGCGAAGTAGTCGCGGACGGTGATGGTTCCTATCATCCTGATTGACCCCGCGGCGCACCCGGCCCGACCCTCGACGCGACGAGAGGCCCGGCGTGACCCACCGTCACGCACCGGAGCGTGACCGCCGCCCGGGCCGGAGCGGAGCCCCTGTGCAGAACGACAGGCAGACCGAGACCCCGACCGCCAAGTTCACCCTTGCGCCCGACGACGGCGCCCCACCCTTCCTCACCCGGCGCAGCCTGCTGCGGGGCGCCGCGGTGCTCGGCACGGCGGCCGCCCTGGGCGGCCTCGGCGCCGGGGCCCTCGCCGCACCGCCGGCCGCAGCGGCCGTGCCGGGCTTTCCCGCGTTCAACCGGCTCGGCGCGGCCCTCGACAAGGGCTCGCTGGCCTACAACCCGACCAACGAGCTCATCTTCCCCTCGGTGCGCCACGTCGCGGGCCGCCTCCCGAACCCGCTGGGCGCCTGGTACATGTACTACGCGCCGCACGACGCGCCCGGCGGCATCTGCCTCGCCTACGCCGACTCGCTCGCCGGGCCGTGGCGCGAGCACCCGGCCAACCCGGTCATCCCCCGCACCTGGTCGCCGCACTACTCGGTGAGCCACGTGTCGAGCCCGCACGCGGTGTGGAACGACGCCGACGGCCGGATCTACCTCTTCTTCCACGGCGAGAACACGACCACCCGCGTCGCGACGTCGCAGGACGGCGTCACGTTCACCTACGGCGGCACCGTGGTGACCACCGCGATGCTGCCGTCGGACGTGACCGAGGCGTCGTACGCACGCGTCTTCCCGCACCCCACCCAGGCGGGCACGCACATCATGCTGCTCATGGGCAACCAGGCGGGCACGCGCAAGATCTTCATCGGCTGGTCCAGCCGGCTCGGCTCGGGGTGGCAGGTCAAGCCGCAGCCGCTGATCACGCCCGCAGCGGGCGAGGGCGGTCAGCTCTCAGGCGCCCACTACTGGGCGCGCAACGGCGGCGGGCACGTCGTCTACCACAGCGGTTCCGGCTCGATCCACGTGGCCGACGTCGGGACGGGCTTCGACCGCGAGAACCACCTCGGTGTCCTGTACACGGACCCGGTCGCGACCCGGTCCGCCGCGCCCAGCTTCGCCGAGGAGGGCGGACGTCTGTACATGTTCTACGAGGCCGGCGCGCGGGGGAACACCAACATCGCGGTGGCCCGCACCTGACCCCCCGGCGTCGTCGCTGGAACCGGCCTGCCCGCTGCGGGAGGATGGCCAGGGACGACGCCGGCGGGCCGCCGGCGACCGGCGACACGAGGGGGCCGCATGGCCGAGCAGCCGACGACCGGACAGCACCCCACGGCCAGGCCACCCGGTCTCTCGGGCCGCGGGCACCTGCTGCGACTCGGAGCACCGCGGGACACCGCGGCGGTGCGTCACCTCGTGACGTTCCTCGTCGCGAGCGTCGTCACGGTGCTGGCCACGCGCGCCTACCTCGCCGCGACCGGCTACCCGCAGATCGGCGGCGGCGGGCTGCACATCGCGCACGTGCTGTGGGGTGGGCTGTTCATGGCACTGGCCCTCATGCTCCTGCTCTCGTACGTCGGGCCGGTGCCGCGGTCACTCGGCGCGATCCTCGGCGGCCTCGGCTTCGGGCTGTTCATCGACGAGGTCGGCAAGTTCGTCACCTCCGACAACGACTACTTCTACGCGCCGACGGCGGCGATCATCTACGTCGTCACGGTGCTGCTCGTGCTCGTCGTCGAGGGCCTGCACGGGCGGCGACCGCACCACCCGGCCGAGTACCTCGCCGTCGCGGCGGACCGGCTCGCCGCCGGGCTGGCGGGCGGGTTCACGCCGGCGGCCCGCGAGGAGGCGCGGCGCCTCGCCGAGCGTGGCGCGGGAGAGCCGGGGGCCGACCTCGTCGCCGACCTGGTCGACGAGGTCCCCGCCGACGACGCCGACGTGCCCGACCTCGTGCGCCGCGGCGTCGACCGCGTGGTCGCGTGGCTCGACGGGCTCGTCGACAAGGCCTGGGCGGCGTGGCTCGTGGTCGCGGTGCTGCTGGCGGTGAGCGTCGCCGAGGTGGCGGTGGGCGCGGGCATCGTCCGCGGTCAGGTGCCGGGGCTGCCGCTGTGGACGGGCGTCGCGGTCCTGGTGGCCGTCGCCGTGTCGGTGGCACTGCTCGTCGTCGGCGTCGTCGTCGGCCGGCGCGACCGCCTGCGCGGCGCGGCCTGGGTGCGCCGGGCGGTGCTGGTCAGCCTGCTGTTCACGCAGGTGCTGGTGTTCCGCGCGCTGCAGTGGACCGCGGCGTTCGGCCTGGTGCTCGACGTGCTGGCCTTCGCGGCCCTGGAGGTCGCGCTCCGCGAGGGGAGGACGGCGCGTCCTAGGCAGCCGCGACCCAGGACGGGAAGGGCTCACGATGGCCCTCCGAAGGGCCTTGCCGGACGGGAGTCTTGATCTGTCGGCGCATCGGGTGCCGGCCAGCATCTCAAGGAGACCCCCGATGACTTACCCCACCGACTGCCCCGCCACCTGGTTCATCACGGGCGCCTCGCGCGGCCTCGGCCTCGAGCTCGTCAAGAAGCTCCTCGAGCGCGGCGACAACGTCGCCGCCACCACCCGTTCCACCGAGCGCCTGATCGGCTCGCTGGAGGGCACCGACACCAGCCGCCTGCACGCGCTGGCCCTGGACCTGGCCGACGAGGCGCAGGTCGTCCAGGCCGTGAACAGCACCAAGGAGCGGTTCGGCACGATCGACGTCGTGGTGAACAACGCCGGCTACGGCTACCTCGGCGCCGTCGAGGAGGTCCCGGACGCCGACGTGCGCGCCATGTTCGACGTCCAGATCTTCGGCGCCTGGAACGTGCTGCGGGCGGTGCTCCCGGGCTTCCGCGAGGCGCACAGCGGCCACATCATCAACGTCTCGTCGATCGTGGGCCTGCTGGCCTTCCCGGGCTGGGGCCTGTACGCCGCCGGCAAGTTCGCCCTCGAGGGCCTGACCGCCTCGCTCGCCGGCGAGGTCGCTGACCACGGCATCAAGGTCAACCTCGTCGAGCCGGGCTACATGCGCACGGACTTCCTGCGCCCCGTCTCGATCGGCCTGCCCGAGTCGACCACCGACGCCTACCCGGCTGTCCGCGAGATGGTCGAGCAGCACCTGGCCATGCCGGGCACGCAGCTCGGTGACCCGGCCAAGGCCGCCGAGGCCATCATCACCGTGGCGACGACCGGCACCGCGCCGATCCACCAGATCCTCGGCTCCGACTCGCTCGGCCTCGCCGAGGCTCGCGTCAAGGGCCTGACCGAGGCCATCGACGCGTCGCGCGAGCTCGCCGTGACGACCGACATCCCCGGCGTCGCCTGAGCCGTTCGCTCGGCGCCGACGCTCAGGTCTTTGTGCGCGGTACCGAAGTCGGCACCTCGCGCTCAGGCACTCACACCCGTGAGCGACCAGCTCGCCAGCAAGTCCAGGGCCCGCGCCGACGGCGAGGCGGGCTCCGTCGAGTACACGTAGAGCGTGATGTCGGGGTCGCCGGGGAGCGTCAGCGTCTCGTACTCGACGGTGAGGTCGCCCACCACAGGGTGGCGCAGCCGCTTGGACCCGTAGGTGCGCTGGTTGACCCGGTGTTCGTCCCACCAGCGGGCGAACTCGGGCACCGTCTCGCGCAGCTGGGCGATGAGCTCGTTGGTGGCCCGGTCGGCGGGGTCGTTGCCCGCCTCGAGGCGCAGGCTCTCCACCGCGACGCGGGCCTGCTCCTCCCAGTCGACGAACAGGTCGCGCGGCTCGACGCCCAGGAACATCCACCGCGCGTAGTTGCGCTCCGTGGCGGGCAACTTCTCGAAGTCGGTGAACAGCGCCTTGGCCATGCGGTTCTGCGCCAGCACGTCCGAGCGCCGGCCGAGCACGAGCACCGGCACGTCGCCGAGCGCGTCGATCAGCTGGTACAGGCCCGGCCGCACCCGCTGCACGGGGCGCGAGCGCTGCTGGGGCGTCGCCGTGCCGAGGCCGATGAGGTCGGCGAGGTGCGCGCGGCCCGGAGCGTCCAGGTCGAGGGCGCGGCCGATCGCCTCGACCACCGCGGGTGACGGCACGATGCGCCGGCCCTGCTCGAGGCGTGCGTAGTAGTCGCTCGACACCCCGGCGAGGAACGCGACCTCCTCGCGCCGGAGCCCGGGCACGCGCCGCACGCGGCCGTCGGCCGGGAGGCCGGACCGCGCGAAGTCCACCTGGCTCCGCGCCCGCCGCAGGAAGTCGGCGAGCTCTGTGTTCTTCTCCGCCATGGTTCCAGTCTGGCGACCCCCTGCCCGCACCGCACCCCTCCGGGTGGCCCTCTGCGTCCTACCTGCCACCCCCGCTTCGGCACTCTGCCCGCCGCATGGGCGGAGCCGCATCAGACCGAGCTCAGCGCGTCAGGGGACGCCATCTCCTGGATCCCCACCGCCGACAGGAGCGCGAGGCGGCTCGCCGCCTCGGCGCCGCGCGGCGTGTCGACCACGATCCGCAGGTCCGAGCCCTGCGTCGTGAGCACGTTCGACTCGACCGCGATGTCGCCCACCGTGGGGTGCTCGACCACCTTGGCCGCGCCCTGGTGCTCGCCCACCGTCCGCTGCTCCCACAGCTCCCGGAAGCGTTCCCCGTCCCGCAGGCGCGCGACCAGCGACCGCAGCCCCGGATCCTTCGGGTAGCGGCTCGTCGTCGCACGCAGGTCGGCCACCAGCGACCGCTCGAACGCGTCCAGCTCGGCCGCCGTCTGCCGGATGCGGGGCATGCGCCCCTCGAACTGGAGCAGCAGGACGTTGCGCTCCCCCGCCGGGGACCGCGTGGGATCGCCGAGCGCCGCCGCGAACAGCGGGTTCCAGTGCAGCATCTGCCAGCCCGCGTCGCAGACCAGCACCGGACTGGTGGAGAGCTGCTCGACGATCCGGTGCACGCTGCCGGGGATCATCTGCGGCACGCGGTCGGGCGTCATCGCGTGGCCCGCGAGGCGGAAGAGGTGGGCCTGCTCGCCGTCCGAGAGCTGGAGCGCCCGCGCGAGCGCCGCGCACACCTGGGCCGACGGCGTGCTCGCCCGCCCCTGCTCGAGCCGCACCACGTACTCGACCGAGATGCCGCTGAGCTGCGCGAGCTCGCTGCGGCGCAGGCCCGCGACGCGGCGCGGGGACAGGTGCGGCAGGCCGACGTCGGCCGGGGTGAGCCGGTCGCGCCAGGTCCGCAGGGCAGTTCCGAGGTCGTCCATGTCCCCATCCTCGGGCACGGCGACCGGCCCTGGGTGGTACGCGTCGTACCACCACGAGTCGTGGCTCCCTCGGCCGCGCGCCGGGCAGCAGGCTCTCAGCCATGGACATCTTCCTCACCGGCGGCAGCGGGTTCGTCGGACAGCACCTCATCACCCACCTCCTCACCGAGGGGCACACCGTCCGCGCCCTGGCCCGCAGCGCCGAGGCGGCCCGGCGCGTCGAGGCCGCCGGCGCGACGGCGGTCCGCGGCGACCTCGCCGACCTGCGCCGCGTCGCCGACGGCGGCCCCGCCACTCCCCCGGCGTGGCTCACCTCGCTGGACGGCGCGGACGCCGTCGTCCACGCGGCCGCCCGCATGGCGTTCTGGGGGCCGGACGCCGGCTTCGAGCGCGACAACCACTGGCCCACGGTCGCCCTGTTCCGGGCGGCGGCGGACGCCGGGGTCGGGCGCTTCGTGCTCATCAGCGCAGCCGCCGTCTCCACCGACGGGCGGGGCGGCCCCGCCGTCGTCGACGAGACGACGCCGACCGGCCGCCCGCTCATCGCCTACGGCCGCGTCAAGCTCGCGACCGAGCAGGCGCTCGCCGCGCTGCCGACCCCCGGGACGACGCTGGTGACGCTGCGGCCCCCGATGGTCTGGGGCGCCGGCATGACGACGCTGCGCGAGGCGGCACAGGGCGCGCAGGCCGGGCAGTTCGCCTGGATCGACGACGGCAGGCACCTCGTGGACCACGTGCACGTCGACAACCTCGGCGCCGCGACCTCCGCGGTCCTGACCCGCGGCACCGACCGCGGCGTCTACTACGTGACGGACGGCGAACCGCGGACGGTCCGGGAGTTCATGACGCCGATGATGGCCGCCGCCGGGGCCGACGTCCGCTCAGCGCGGAGCATGCCGTACGGGGTGGCGGCGGTGCTGGCGCGCTCGATGGACGCGCTCTGGCGCCTGCTGCGTCGCCCGGCCGCGCCGCCGCTGGACCGGTGGCTGGTGGCCTTCCTGGGGCGGGACCGGACGTACGACATCACGCGGGCGCGGGCGGAGCTGGGGTACCGACCGATGGTGTCGTTCGAGGACGGGGTGGCGGGGATGGGGGTGTGACCTGCGACGACGGACGGCCTGGACCGCGCGGGTCCAGGCCGTCCGTGTGTGGTCCGTGGGTCGGGCTGACTGGATTCGAACCAGCGACCCTCTGCTCCCAAAGCAGATGCGCTACCAAGCTGCGCCACAGCCCGTCGTCAGCGAGGAAACCGGCCGCCACCTGAGGCTTTGCCCGGTCGACCCCGGCCGACGGACCGATCATATCGGGTACGGCCCGGCCCGCGGCCAACCGATATCCCCCGTGGACACGCGCCGCGGGCCGGAGCAGGGGCCGCCGTCGCCGACGAGCGCCGGGCGCGCCACCGCCGATGTCCGCCGCGACCAGGCGATCAGGCACGTTCCCAGGCCGGATACCGTGCCGGATCGCCTGGTCGCGGCGGACATTCGTGGGCGCCCATGCAAAGTAAAGCTTTGGGCGGCCGTCGATCCGGCTGCCATCGTCGAGGCATCACACCCCCACGTTCGGGAAGGGACCACCCATGTCTCGCCGGTGGACGACCGCGCTCGTCCTTCCGCTCCTCCTCACCGCCTGCGCCGGCACCCCTGGCGCGCCCGGCACCCTCGCCTCACACACCAACACGTCACACACCGACGCACCGCACGCACCCCGCACCATCGCCGTCAAGAGCTACCCCGCCCGCACCGCCGACGCCACGCCGCCGCCCGACGGCGTCGTCCACGCCGTCGTCCAGGCCGGGTCCCGCCCCGCGCGCCTCGAGCTGACCATGTGGGGCACCCCGGGCTGCATGCCCTACCCCGTGGACATCGGCTGGACGGACAGCACCACCGTCGAGGTGCTCACCGCACCCGGCGCCGACCCCGCCTGCTCGGACGAGTACCTGCCCGTCAGCCAGGTCGTCGTCATCCCGGTGCACCATCCCGCGGACGGCGTCGAGACCGTCCGGGTCGACGGCGCCACCGTCACCTACGTGGTCGACACCGGCCGTTAGCCGTCCCCCAGCGTCGACGCTCGCACCACCAGCCGCGGCGCCAGCCGCTCGACACCGTGGGTCGGCTCGCCCTCGATCGCCGCGATGAGCAGCTCGGCGGCGCGCTGGCCCAGGAGCTCGAGCTGCATGTCGACCGTGGTCAGCGGCGGCCGGCTGGCGAGCGACATGACCTCCCAGTCGTCGTAGCCGGTCACGGCGACGTCGTCGGGCACGCGGATGCCGAGCTCCCGCAGCCGATCACACCCCCCGCGCGCGATCTGGTCGGAGGCGAACACGATGGCATCAACGGGCAGGTCCCCCCGGCCTGGCCGAGATCTGGTGTCTGCGTCGAGATCTGGTCGTGCACCACCAGATGTCGACGCGGAGACCAGATCTCGGCCGCCGCCGGCGGAGCCCAGCACCAGGTCCACCGCACGTCGTCCCCACTGCTCGGACCAGTCCCCGTACAGCGGCGGCCCCACCACCTCCAGCCCGCGTGCCGCGAGCTCGGCGACGAGGGTCTCGTACCGCGCCGTCGACGCCGGCTGCTCGACGCGGCCGCCGACGAAGGCGATCCGACGTCGCCCGAGGCCCAGCAGGTGCTCGGTGACCAGGCGCATGCCGGTCGCGTCGTCGGGCACGACGGAGGCGTCCTCGGGGTCGGCGGAGGGGGCGAACGCGTACACGACCGGCATCGGCACCCGGATGGGCTCCCGGGGTTCGGTGGTGCGGCCGGTGACGATGATGCCGTCCACCCGCCGGGCGACGAGGGCGCGCACGTGGTGCTGCTCGCGCACCGGGTCGTGCCGCGCGGTGGCCAGCAGCGCGGACAGCTCACCGCCGACCAGCGCGTTCTCCGCGCCGAGGACGACGGGCAGCGAGAACCGGCCCGCGGAATCGGTGCTGAGCAGCCCCACGGTGAAGCTCCGGCGCGCCGAAAGTGACCGCGCGGTCACGTCCGGGACGAAGCCCAGGCGCTCCGCCGCCTCCCGGACCCGCTCGCGCGTGCTCTCCCGCAGCGAGCCCGTGCCGTTGAGCGCCTTGGACGCCGTCCCGGGTGCCACGCCCGCCAGCGCGGCGACGTCGGTGATCCGCACGACCCGTCCACGCTCCATACCGCGCCGCCCCTCCTCGTTTCCGTTTTCCTCGTGTTCCGTGACCGGCGGGCAGCAGCGCCGGCCGGAAGCCGCCATCGTACCTCCGACCCGAGCCTGAACACGAGCATTGACGGCGCCACCCGCCCTTCCCTACGATCAGGAAATCGGATTCCTTCGTTTCCTGATGGCGACGACCGAACCCGACGCACACCGCACGCCACCCGCGAAGGAGCGCTCGATGACGACCCTCACCCCCAGCGGCACCACGCGCGGCCCCGCCGCACCCTCCGACGACGCCCGCGTGCTCCTGCGGCCGCTGGCCCCCGGGCACGTCACCATCGACGGCGGCCTGTGGGCGCGCACGGCCGACGTCAACCGCGCCGCCGCCATCCCTGAGGGCCTTGAGCAGCTGGAGAAGGCCGGCAACCTGCGCAACCTCGAGATCGCGGCGGGCCGGGCCGAGGGCGAGGCGATCGGCCCGATCTTCGCCGACTCCGACGTGCACAAGTGGCTCGAGGCCGCCGCCTGGGAGTACGCCCGCGAGCCCGACGAGAAGCTGCTCGCCGACCAGCTCCGCATCACCGAGCTGCTCGCCGCCGCCCAGGCCGAGGACGGCTACCTCGACTCCGTGCCGATGCTCCGCAAGGTCCCCCGGTACAGCGACCTGCCGTGGAGCCACGAGCTGTACTGCGCGGGCCACCTGTTCCAGGCCGCGGTCGCGCAGGTGCGCGGCACGGGCCACACCGAGCTGCTCGACGTCGCGGTCAGGCTCGCCGACCACCTCGTCGCCACCTTCGGCGACGGCGAGGGGCAGCTCCGCGAGGTGGACGGCCACCCCGTGGTCGAGATGGGCCTCGTCGAGCTGTACCGCGAGACCGGCACCCGCGCCTACCTCGACCTGGCGAGCTGGTTCGTCGAGGCGCGCGGCACGGGCATCATCGAGGGCCACGACAAGGCGCCCACCTACTTCTCCGACCGGGTCAGGGTCCGCGAGGCCACGACGGTCGAGGGGCACGCGGTGCGCGCGGTGTACCTCGGGGCGGGCGCGGCCGACGTCGCCGTCGAGACCGGCGACGCCGAGCTGCTCGCCGCCCTCGACACCCAGTACCGCGCCATGGAGCGCACCAAGCAGTACGTCACGGGCGGGCTCGGCGCGCGCTGGGAGGGCGAGTCGTTCGGCGACCCGTACGAGCTGCCGAACGACCGCGCCTACGCCGAGACCTGCGCCGCGATCGGCGGCGTGCAGTGGGCGTGGCGCATGCTGCTGGCCACGGGCGAGGCCCGCTACGCCGACCAGATCGAGCGCATGCTGCTCAACGGGTTCCTCGCGGGCGTGTCGCTGAGCGGCACCGAGTACTTCTACGTCAACCCGCTCCAGCTGCGCAGCGACGCGCACCCCGAGGAGGACCGCAGCCCCGCGCACGGGCGCCGCTCCTGGTTCAGCTGCGCGTGCTGCCCGCCCAACATCATGCGCACGGTCTCCAGCCTGACCGGCTACCTCGCCACGGCGGACGGCACGAGCGTGCAGCTCCACCAGTACGCACCCGGCACGGTCACGGCCCCGCTCGACGGCGGCACGCTGCGGCTGCGCGTCGAGACCCGCTACCCGGACGAGGGCCGCATCGCGCTGCACGTCGAGGAGGCGCCGGACGGCGAGGCGACGCTCGCCCTGCGCGTCCCCGCCTGGGCGGACGGCGCCACGCTCGACGGCGACCCGGTGCAGGCCGGTACCTACGCCCGCACCACGCGCCGGTTCTCCGCGGGCGACACCGTGGTGCTCGACCTGCCGCTCACCCCGCGCCTGACCGGAGCGGACCCGCGGGTCGACGCCGCCCGCGGCGCCGTCGCCATCGAGCGCGGGCCGCTCGTCTACGCCCTGGAGCAGCCCGACCAGGAGGACGGCGCCGTCGTCGACGACCTGCGGATCGACCCAGCGGGCGCACTCTCCGACGAGTTCCGGGACGGCCTGCTGGGCGGCGTCACGGTCGTGCGCGCGCAGGGCGCCGTCGTCCCCGGGCCCGACGCCGAGGCGACGACGCCGTACGGCCCTGCCACCACGCCGCCGCCCGCGCCGGTGCGCGACGTGACCCTCACCGCCATCCCCTACTACGCGTGGGCCAACCGCGGCCCGCAGCCGATGCGGGTCTGGGTGCCCACCCGCTGACCCACCCCCGGGCGGCCGGGGACACCCGGCCGCCCGCACCCCCACGCGACGACGCGCAAGGAAGGAGAGCAATGGAGCTCACCAGACGCCAGCTGCTCACGCTCGCCGGGTCGGCGGCCGTGGCCGCAGCGCTGGCCGGCTGCGGCGGCACGCTGCGCCCGGCGGACGTCGAGGCACCGGGCTTCGGCGAGAACGCGAGCGGCACGCTCAACCTCTGGTGCCGGTCGGACACCGTCAACGGCACGCAGGCCGTGGTCGACGCGTTCCACCGCGCGCAGGACCGCATCCGCGTGCGGGTCACGCCCATCCAGAACGGGCAGTACGTGACCAAGCTCGCGACCGCCATCCGCGGCGGACGGGTCCCCGACGTCATCGACATCGACGACATCTACTCGACCCTGTTCGCCTACCGCGGCGCCTTCACGGACCTCACGCCGCTCATCGAGGACCTCGGCATCGGCGACGCGCTCAGCCCCGGTCACCTCGCCCTGAGCACCAAGGACGGGCGGCACTACGGCCTGCCGTTCATCGGCGACTTCTCGGTGCTGTTCTGCAACACCGAGCTCTTCGAGCGCGCCGGGCTCGACGTCGACGAGCACACCCGCGACTTCGCGGGCATCCTCGAGGCGGCCCGCGCCATCAGCGCCCTGGACGACGACGTCTACGGCTGGTCCTACCCCGGCAACGCGTCGGGCGCGCTGGGGTTCACCGTGCAACCGCACGTGTGGGCGACGGACCGCGACCTCATCGCGGGCGAGGTCGGCGACCAGACCGGCGACGTCGCGGGCAACGACGCCCTGCACCGCACCCTCGACCTCCTGCGCACGCTCTGGGACGAGCAGCTCGTGCCGCCGGGCAGCTTCTCCGACGACGCCTCACGCTGGTCGGCCGACTACACCGCCGGCCGGCTCGGCATGTTCCCCGCGGGGTACGGCGTCGTCGTCCCGAACGCGGACCCGGCGCTCCTGGAGCGCAGCAGGGTGGTCATGCTGCCGGGGCCCGACGGCGGTCGCGCGTTCTTCGACGGCGGCGACAACCTGTGCATGCCGAACGGGGCGAAGAACCCGTCCGCGGCGTGGGAGTTCATGAAGTTCGCCGTCTCGGTGCAGCAGCAGTCGCGCATGCCGGAGGGGTTCTACTCCCCCGTGCGGTCCGACGTCGTGACGCCGCAGTTCGCGCAGGAGAACCCGTTCGTGCTGCCGCCGCTGGAGTCGATCGACCGCGGCTACGCCCCCACCACGCTCGCCTACAACCTCATCTACAACCAGCAGGACGGGCCCTGGCTGCGCATGTTCCGCCGGGCCGTCTTCGACGGGGAGGTCGATGCCGCCATGGACGAGGCCCAGACCACGTACGACCGCATCCTGCGGCAGGCCCAGGCATGAGCGCGCCCGCCGTCGACCGGCCGCAGGCGCTGCGCCGCCGCCGCTCGGGCTCCCTCACGCACCCGCACCGCACCGGGTTCGCGCTCGTCGCACCAGCCGTGGCGCTGGTGGTCGTCTTCGTGTTCGTGCCGCTGGTGGTCGCCGTCTACATCTCGCTGACGAACTTCCCGCTCATCGGGCCCTACCGGTTCATCGGCCTGGACAACTACGTGTCCGTGGTCACCGACCCGACGTTCTGGGGCTCTCTGGGCTACACCCTGCTGTACACCGCGATCGTCACGCTGCCGATCCTGCTGCTCGGCTACGGCCTTGCCGTGCTGGTGCGGTCGAACCGGCGCGGCGCCACGCTGCTGCGCACCATCTTCTTCGTGCCGTTCGTCATCGGTCTGACGACGCTCAGCTTCCTCACGCTGCTCGAGGCGCAGCCCAACAGCGGACTGATCAACGTCGTGCTCAAGGCGCTCGGCGTCACTGACGGCACGACGGCGTGGCTCGTCGACGGGCCGCTCGCCACCGGCCTGCTGTGCGTCATGGTCATCTGGGGCGTGTCCGGGCTGACGATGGTGCTCATCATGTCCGGCATGCAGGGCATCCCGCGGGAGGTCTACGAGTCCGCGGAGATCGACGGCGCCTCGTGGTGGCAGCGCGAGGTGCAGATCACGGTGCCGATGCTGCGCCGCACCATCGCGATGACGGTGATCCTCTCGGTGATCGGCTCGTTCCTCGCGTTCACGCAGTTCTACATCCTGACCCAGGGCGGTCCCGGGTCGGACACCACGACGATCGTCATGGCGATCTACCGCCGCGCGTTCGTCCAGCTCCAGCTCGGTGCGGCGACGGCGATGTCGCTCGTGCTGGTCGTCATCACCGGTCTGGTCACCGCGGCACAGTTCTGGCTGCTGCGGGAGAGGAGCTGACATGGCCACCGTGACCTCTGCCCCGCGCGCCGTGCCCGCGGCGCGCCGTCCTGCCACCGCCCCGCAGGCCGCCCCCGGCGGACCAGAGCGGGACACCCGGATCAAGCGGACCCTCTACGTGGTGGGCGGCACCCTGGCCGCGCTGGTGTTCCTCGTGCCGCTGGCCGTCGCGTTCGTGCGCGCGGGCCAGCCGGGCGACGTCATCGTGGCCGCGCCGGACGACCGCTTCTTCCACCTCTCGTGGGTCAACTTCCGCGCCGTCGCCGACCAGCCGGAGGTGTGGCGCGGCATCCTCAACTCGGGCATCGTCTCGGTGTCGACGGCGGTGCTCACCGCCGCCCTGGCGACGCTGGCCGGCTACGGCTTCGCCCGGTTCCCGTTCCGGGCGCGCGGCGTGCTGTTCGGGCTGGTGCTCGTGACGCTGATGGTGCCGTTCCAGGCGATCCTCACGCCGCTGTACCTGCAGATGAACGTCATGGGCCTGACCGACAGCCTGCTCGGGCTCGTGCTCTTCTACACGACGGTGAACCTGCCGTTCGGCATCTTCGTCATGCGCAACACCTTCTCGGCGGTGCCGCCCGAGCTCGAGGACTCCGCGCACGTCGACGGCGCCGGCACGCTGCGCATCCTCGTGTCGGTGCTGCGGCCCCTGGTGGTGCCGGGCACGGCGACGGCGGCGCTGTACGCGTTCCTGGCGTCGTGGACGGAGTTCCTCGGGGCGCTGACGTTCCTCACCGACTCGAGCCTCTACACCCTGCCGGTGTCGCTGGTGAACCTGCAGCAGGGCGCGTACGGGCAGGTCAACTTCGGCCTGCTGGCCGCGGGGTCGGTGATCGCGATGATCCCGTGCGTGATCCTCTACGTGGCGCTGCAGCGGTACTACGTGGCGGGGCTGGCGTCGGGCTCGGTGAAGGGCTGAGGCCCCGCCCGCCCGGCGGCCCGCCGGCCCGCTGAGATCTGGTGGTTGCGGTGGGATCTGGTCGTGCACGACCAGATCTCGACGTGAACACCAGATCTCAGCGGGCGGGCGGGCGGGCCGCCGGGGGCAACAGCGCTACCGCACCGTGACCGTGCCCTGCAGCACGTTCACCCCGCGCGCGGCGTCCCACGTGCCCGCGTTCGCCGTCCGGATCGCGAAGCGCGGGTCCTGCCGCGTCCCGGCGTCCGCCGACGGCAGCGCGAGCGCGAGCGTGTACGTGCCCGCCGGGACGTCCGCGAGCGCCGCGGTCAGCGTGGTGGTGGTGCCGGGTGCCCAGGTGCGGGCGTCGGAGCCGAAGGGCACGGTGACCTGGTGCCCGTCGGTGTGGGTGAGCACGAGGTGGGCGGGGCGGGGCGTGTAGGGGGCGGCCCAGCCGTCGTTGCGGACGCGGACGGTCACGGTCGGGGCCAGGTGGCGCCGGACGGCGTCGACGGTGCTGGACTCGAGGACGAACCGGTAGCCGAGACGCCGGGCGGTCTCGGCGAGGCCTGCCTCGCCCCAGGAGCCGAGCACGTCCTGGTGGTAGTCGCGGTTGAGGTAGCTGTAGTGGTAGCGCGCAAGCTCGGCGGAGGCACTGGCCCACTCGGAGCGGGGCGGGTTGACGGCGCAGGTCTCGCCGCCGACGGGCACGTACCGGCTGTCGGCGGCGAGGTACTCCTGGTCGAGGGTGATCGGGTCGGAGAGGAAGGTGCCGAAGTCGTCGGGCGAGGCCAGGAGGCAGTCGTTGTGGTGGCCGACGCGGGCGATGACCTGCCCGGTCCAGGCCTCGTCCGGCCCGACGGCGCTCCCCGCGCCGGACGGCACGCCCAGGAGCCGCTGCTTGGAGAGCATGGTGCGCACCTGCACGGAGCGGTCGGCGGGCAGCTCGTCGAGCAGGGCCTGGGTGACGGCGGACCGGTTTGCCCAGTCGGCGTCGGTGACGACGCCGGGGTCGGCCGGGTCGGCCACGAAGTGGTCGGTGTAGTAGCCCTCGCCCCAGAGGCCGACGAACCCGTTCTGCACGACGGGTATCACGTCGGCGTTGGCGCGCAGGAGGGGGCCGAGCTGCTCGATGTGCGCGAGCACGGTGCTCAGCGGCGCGTCGCCGTACGGGGGCTCGTAGGGCCACTCGCCGCCCTGGGCGTAGGCGAACCGGGTGATCACGGAGACGCCGGCGGCGCGGGCGGTGTCGTAGTCGGCCTGCACGAGGTCGAGGAACGCCTGGTCGAGCTGCGGCGTGCCGGCGAACTTCTCGAGGTAGAACACGCGCAGGATCTGCGTGATCCCCTCGGTGCGGTAGCCCTCGAGGGTGGCCTGGTCGAGCGGGGTGTACCCGGAGCCGTCGGCGCGGTAGTGCGTCTCCGTGTGGTGGTAGAAGCCGCGCTGCGGGTTGGGCACGTTCTCGTCGCTGGGCGCATAGGTGGCGGTGGTGGCGTGGGGGTGCGGTGCGGGGCGGTGTCGCCCGTGCCCCTGCGCGTACGCGGTGGGCAGGGCGGTCGACCCCAGCAGGGTCGCGGCCGCGAGGGCGGCGAGAACGCGGGTGCGTCGGTGCATGGTGCGTGTCCTCCTCGTGATGCCTGCCGGGGCGCCGGGCGGCGCCCCGGGTCTCACTTGAGGCCGCTGGAGGCCAGGCCGTCGATGACCCGGCGTTGCAGCAGCACGAACATGACGAGCACGGGGGCCATGGCGAGCAGGCTCGCGGCCATGACCACCGGGTAGTCGGTGGTGCGGTCGCCGATGAGGGTGGCGAGACCGGCGGACAGCGGCATGCGCTCGCTGTAGGTGGTGACGACGAGGGGCCAGAGCAGCTCGTTCCACGACCAGAGCACCGTGGTGATCGCCAGCACGGAGACGGTGGGCCGGGCGAGCGGCAGCATGATCTTCCAGAAGATCTGGAAGGGGTTGGCGCCGTCGAGGCGCGCGGCCTCCTCGAGCTCGTTCGGCATGGCGAGAAACGCCGTCCGCATGAGGAAGGTGCCGAAGGCGCTGAACAGGCCGGGCAGCACGAGGCCGCCGACGCTGTCGAGCAGGCCGAGGCTCTGGATGATCTGGTACTGCGACAGCAGGTAGACCTGCGACGGCACCATGAGGATCGAGAGCACGAGGCCGAGCAGCAGGCCGCGCCCGCGGAACCGCATGCGGGCGAAGGCGTAGCCCGCCAGGGTGCAGAACAGGATCTGGGCGAGCGTGCGCAGCACGGTGACGAGCACGGAGTTGCCGAGCTGCTGCAGGAACGGCATGCGGTCGAACACCTGGGCGTAGTTCTCCCAGTGCAGCTCGGAGGGCCAGAACACCGGCGTGACGCTCTGCACCTCGGCGTTCGTGGACAGCGACATGACGAGCTGCCAGACGAACGGGAAGGCCATGACGAGGCTGCCCAGGCCGAGCACGAGGTGCGCGACGACGTGGGAGCCCCTGCGACGGTGGGTCACTCGGTCAGTCACTGTGCACCCACCTCCGCTGGAGCCGGAACTGGAGGGCCGTCAGCAGCCCGATGAGCAGGAAGATGACCATCGCGATCGCCGCCGCGTAGCCCTTGTCGTTGGCCACGAACCCCTCGCGGTAGAAGAAGTAGACGAGCGACATGCTGCGGGGCAGCACCGGGTTGCTGCTGCCGAGGATCGCGTAGAGCAGGTCGAACACCTGGAAGCTCGCGATCACGGTGATGATCAGCACGAAGAAGATGCTCGGGGTCAGCAGCGGCACGGTGATCGCGCGGAACTGTCGCCACCGGGTGGCGCCGTCGAGCTCCGCGGCCTCGTACAGCTCGGGCGGGATGCTCTTGAGCCCGGCGGCGAGCACGATCATGGAGAAGCCGAGCGACGACCACAGGCCGACCACGGCGACGGCGACGGTCGCGGCCCCGGGCGTCGAGATCCAGTACGGTCCCTCGATGCCGACCACGGCGAGCGCCCGGTTGAGGATGCCGAAGTCGCCGTTGAAGATGACGCGCCACACCATGGCGACGGCCGTCGGCATGGCCACGTAGGGCAGGAAGAACAGCACCCGGTAGACGGCGGCGAACCGCAGGCCGGGCAGGTTGAGCAGGCTGGCGAGGCCGACGGCGATCGGGATGCCGAGCAGCACGATCACGGTGTAGAGCAGGGTGTTGCCGAGCGAGAGGTACAGCTCGGGGTCCTGGAACAGCGCGACGTAGTTGTCGACGCCGGCGAACGTCGAGCCGCCGAAGGGGCCGGTCTCGGTGAAGGAGTACCCGGCGGTCTGGACGATCGGCCACAGGTAGAACACGGCGATGCCGGCC
>DATGOB010000134.1:0-8890 GCA_036010205.1 Promicromonospora sp.
CTGGTGTGGGTCAACCCGGACTGCGGCCTCAAGACGCGCGGCCCGGAGGAGACGAGGCAGTCGCTGGCGAACCTGGTGACGGCGACCAGAACGGTCCGCGCCACCCTCTGACCCCCGCTCGCCGAGGTAGTCACCTGGCGAGGTAGTCAATCTGGCGAGGTAGTCATCTGGCGAGGTAGTCGCGTAGGTGACTACCTCGCCAGGTGACTACCTCGCCCCATGACTACCTCGCCAAGTGACTACCTCGGCGAGCAGGGGTCAGCCGAGGTGCCACTTCTGGGCCGCCGTGCCGTTGCAGGTCCAGATCTGCAGCGGGGTTCCGTCCGCGCTGTTGCTGTTCGGCACGTCCACGCACTTGTTCGCGAGGATCGACACGAGGTCGCCCGCGCCGCTCAGGGTGAACTGCTGCGCCGCGTTGCCGCTGCAGCTCGCGAGCTGCACCGCGGTGCCGTCCGCGGTGTTCGCCCACGCGACGTCCATGCACAGCCCGCCCGCGCGCAGCGTCCCGTCGGAGTGGAACGTCCACCGCTGCGCCGCCGTGCCGTTGCAGGTCCACAGCTGCAGGCGCTTGCCGTCCGTGAACTCCGAGCCCGGCACGTCGATGCACTTGTTCGCGAGCCCGACGAGCGGCCGCCCTCCGCCGCCCGACGACGTCGTCGTGAGCTGCAGCCCGTAGTGGCCGAGGATCGGGTTGAGCGGCTGGTAGATGAAGCGGCCGTTCGTCGAGCAGTCGCCGATCCGGCCCGAGGTGACTCCCTGCGCCTGGTTGCCGGAGATCACCGAGCCGCCGGAGTCGCCTCCCTCGGCGCAGGCGGACCCGATCGCCATGCCGGGCACGTCCCCGTCGCCGTAGTTGATGGTGACGTTCTTCTCCTGGATCACGCCGCAGCGCCACCCCGTCGTGCGGCCCGACCGGCACACCGCGGCGCCGATCCCCTGCTCCTGCGACCCGGCGACCGACACCGCACCGCCCGCGTAGTCGTTGACCGTCGGCGTCGGCGTCCACGTGCTGGTGGTGCCCACCCAGGCCCAGTCGTGCCCGGGGAAGGTGGAGCCGCGGTAGGCGCCGAGCGGCGTGCCGTCGGGGGCGTTGACCGGGTCGCCGGCGCTGCCGCAGTGGCCGGCGGTCACGAACCCGCCCGAGACCGCGAACCCGATCGAGCACAGCGTGACGTACCCGTTGCCGAGCGGCTTGTGGAACTCGTCGCCGCCGCGGATGTCACGCGTGAGCCGCGGCGCCGCTGCCGACCGCTCGACCCGCACGACGTCGGCCGGGACACCCGCCTCCGCCGCCAGCGCACGGGCGGCCGCCGGGTCGGCCGCCTCGACGACGACCTCGTTCGTCGTCGGGTCGGCGTACCAGGCGTGCACCGACGACGGCGCGTCGGCACGGTCGAGCCGCTCCTTCCACGTGGTGAGCGCCTCGAGGCCGTGCTCGACGACGACGGCGTCCGCGCCCGCCTGCCGCGCGACCCGTGCTGCCGCCGGGCTGGTGACGGCGACCCGCGGGGCGTCGGCGCCCTCGGGAAGCCAGGTGCCCGCGTAGTCCTCGCCGAGGGTCTCGGCGAGGTGCGCCTCGACGACCGCGACCCGGGAGTCGAGCGCGAGGCGGGCGGGGATCTCCTCCTCGGCGATCCCGAGGTCGCGCACCATCGCGCGGACCTGGGCGTCGGGCAGGTCGGGGGTGATGCCCGCCGCGGACGGGGGCGACGCTGCCCCCGCCGCGGCGGCTCCGGTGAACGTCGTACCGACCACGAGCACCGCGGCCGACAGCGCTCTCAGCGACCGGGGCGCTCTCAGGTGTCCTGGCACGTGTCCTGACATGGTGTGCTCCTCTGTCCGGCCCGGGAACCTCGTGTGCCAGGGAGCGTATTGACGCCGCGTCACCTGCAGGACGGCTGGACGTCGGCTGTGTGGAAAGTACCTAAACCAGCGCGTACTACCCCGTACCCCGCACGCGCTCCGCCCACTTTTTCACCCGCCCACGAGCACCACGTCGGCACCCTGTCCCCCTCCCGCACGGCGTGCCGGCACGGACAGGGCGCCGAAGACGGGCGCGGCAGCACACCAGGAGGGCCCGCCCGGGGTGCTGGGCAGGCCCTCCTGGCAGCGCCGGTCAGCCGCAGGCGGCTGCCTGGTACGGGACCGTCACGGTGTCGGTGGCCTCCTGACCGTCGACCGTCGCGGTCACCACGGCCGTCACCGCGCCCGTACCGAGCACACCCGAGCCGACGTCGAGCAGCGCCTCGCCCGAGCCCCCGCCCGGGACCCGCAGCGTGCGGGTGCCGAAGTCGGTGCTCACGGTGACCGACGTCGCCGCCCCGTCACCACCCGAGGCCCCGACCCGCAGCGCCCCGGCGTCACCGGCGTCGCAGACCGGCACGGCCCACACGGTGACCCCTGCGACGGCCTCCACGGCCGCGACCTCCGCGTCCGCCCCGGGCACAGACGGCGGCGCGGCCGACCGCAGCGGGGACCGCTCCCCCGCGCCGTCCTCGGCGAGCAGCTCGAGCTCGGCGAGCGCGAGCTCCCCGGCCCCCGGACCGTCGCCGGCCCCCGTCACCACGAGCCGCACCTGCTCGTACGACCCGGGGTCCGCCACGGTGAACGCCCGTGTCTGCAGCGCCCAGCGGAACTCCTGCCCGGACCGCTCGTCGAGCACGGTCCAGTCCTCGCCGTCGTGCGAGCCCTCGAGCCGCCAGGCCGACGGCGCGGCGGACCCCTCCTCGCCCGAGGTGAGCGTGTACCTGCCCACCGTCGCCGCGGCGCCCTCCCAGGTCACCGTCGGGGTCGCGGTGGCGAAGGTCGCCCGCGTGCCGGACGTGTCGTCGACGAGCGCGTCGGCGGGCGTTCCGTCGTCGACGGTCACGGTGCCCGCAGGCGTGACGTCGCGCGCCGGGGCGGGCGGCTGGTCGCCCTCGGTGAGCGACGGCAGGCCGTCGTCCTCGCCGGTGCCCCACGCGGACGGCTCGGGGCCCATGACGAAGTCGAGGCGGGCGCCGCCGGACAGGTCGTCCTGGGACAGCGACGTCGAGGTGCGCTTCTTCCCGTTCACGCGCAGCGACTGCACGTACACGTTGTCGACCGAGTTGTTCCGCGCGGTGACGACGAGGTCGCCGTCGGGCCGGTGCACCGTGGCCCGCTCGAACAGCGGCGAGCCGATCGCGTACTGGTCGGAGCCGACCTGCAGCGGGTAGAAGCCCAGCGCCGCGAAGATCCACCACGACGACATCTCGCCGTTGTCCTCGTCGCCCGGGTACCCCTGGCCGATCTCGCTGCCCGTGAACAGGCGACGCGTGACCTCGCGGACGATCTCCTGCGTCCTGTGCGGCGCGCCGACGGCGTCGTACAGCCACGGGATGTGGTGGGAGACCTGGTTGCTCATGCCCCACTGGCCCAGACGCACGTCGCGCGCCTCGCGCATCTCGTGGATGACGCCGCCGTAGCCGCCGGTGTGCGTGGCGTCCTCGGGCGTCGCGAAGAACTCGTCGAGCTTGGCCTCGAGCCCGTCGAACCCGCCGTAGAGGTTGGCCAGGCCCTGCGGGTCCTGCGGCGCGTGGAAGGAGAAGTTCCAGCCGCTGGTCTCGGTGTAGCCGCCGCCCCACGTGCGCGGGTCGTACTCGTCCGGCGCGTTGAGGAACTCGCCGTCGGCGTGTCGCGGCTGGAAGAAGCCGATGCGTTCGTCGAAGAGCTCGCCGTAGTGCGTGGCGCGCTCGAGGAAGTAGGCCGACTCCTCGCGCAGCTGCGGGCGCCGCTCGCGGGGCACGCCCCGGTCCTCGGCGAGCGCGGCGGCCATGGTGCCGATGCCGAAGTCGTTGATCAGGCCCTCCAGCCCCCACGACACGGACTCGTGCGTCGTCTCGGGCGTGAAGCCGAGGAACGGTGAGGTCTCCAGCCCCTTGCGGCCGACGGCGGCGTTCGGCGGGGCGACGGTGCCGTTCTTCAGCGCGGCGTCGTAGGCGTCGAGCGCCGTGTCGGCGGGCAGGGCGCCCTTGAGGTAGGCGTCGGCGAACGCGACGTCGGACGACGTGCCGGTCATGAGGTCGGCGTAGCCCGGCGAGGACCACCGGGCCACCCAGCCGCCGTCGCGGTACTGCTGGACGAACCCGTCGACGAGCTCGGCGGCGACGTCCGGGTAGAGCAGCGAGTAGGCGGGCCACGCGGTGCGGTAGGTGTCCCAGAACCCGTTGTTCACGTAGACCTTGCCGTCGACGATCGTCGCGTTGGTCTCGGTGTCGGTCGCCTCGCCCGACGGCGGGGTGACCGGGCTCGCGTACCGGTACACGGGCCGCTTCGCCGTGCCCGTGTTCTCGAACTGCGAGTTCGGGTAGAGGTTGAGCCGGTACAGGTTGGAGTAGAGCGTGACGAGCTGGTCCTCGGTGCCGCCCTGCGTCTCGACGACGCCGAGGCGCTCGTTCCACTGCTGCTGCGCGGCGCGGCGCACGGCGTCGAACGAGCGGCCGTCGACCTCGAGGCGGAGGTTGGCGCGCGCCTGCTCGAGCCCGATGAACGACGTCGCGACGCGCAGCTCGACGGTGCGGTCGCTGCCGGTCGGGAACGTGGCGTACCGGGCGCCGTCGCGGTCGCCCGCCGCCCGGCCGACGGCCGACGGGGCGCGGTCGAACGTGCCGGCGACGTACATGCGGGTGCGTCCGACGGACAAACCGCTGCCGTTCTCGACCCAGCCGGTCAGCTCGCCGGTCCGCTGGTCGAACGAGAGCTTCGAGTCGCCGCCCACGCGGTCGACGAGCACGTGCCCCTCGGCGGTGCCCTCCGGGTACGTCCAGCGCAGGACGGCGGCGTGGTCGGTGGGGGTGACCTCGGCCCGGATGCCGTTCGCGAAGGTCACGCCGTAGTACTCGGGCCGTGCGCTCTCGTCGCCGTGGTCGAAGGCGAGGCCGCGCGCGGACAGCCCGGCGTCGGGCACGCCGGCGCCCGCGGCGGGCTGGAAGGCGAGCTGGTTGCGGTCCCCCATCCAGGGGCTCGGCTCGTGCGAGATGCCGATGCCCTGCAGCACGGGGCGGTTCCGGTCGTCGTTGGCGGCCTGGTACTCGTACAGCCAGGTCTCGGTCGACGCGTTCGTCATCGGGGTCCAGAAGTTGAACCCGTTGGGCACGGCCGTCGCGGGCACGGTGTTGCCGCGCGAGAACGACCCGCTGGACAGCGTGCCGCGGCGGGTGTCGACGTAGTTCGTCAGGCTCCGGCCGTCGATCCGCTCGGGGTCCGCCTCGAGCACGACGTCGTCGAGCCAGCCCGCGAACCGCGACCCGGCGGCGCCCGCGGGGTTGTCGTAGGCGAGCAGGACCTGGTCGACGGTCCGGCCCCGCGCGACCGCGCCGAGGTCGACGCGCACGGAGTTCCACTGGTCGGCGTACAGGATCTTGCCCTCGCCCTGGCCCGCGGCGGTCGCGGGCGTGCCGTGCGCGTCGCGCGCGGGCAGGTCGGACAGGTAGGTGCCGTCGGTGAACCGCAGGTCCACGCTCGCGTAGGTCGACGGGTACTGCAGGTCGTGCAGCAGCTCGGGGAAGATCGTCCAGCTCAGGCGGGTACGCGGGCCGACGCGCAGGTCCACGTCGTCGTAGAGCACGTTGACCGCGTGGGCCGCGCCGTCGCCGAGGTGCCCGCCCTCGTAGCGCAGCGCGCGCGTGCCGGTGAAGCCGACCCCGGGCTTGTTGGTCCAGCTGACGGTCTGCGGCCCGGAGCCGACGGCGGTGACCATCGGCTGCCGCAGGGGCTGCTCGGTGAGGTCCTCGGAGAGGTCCCAGTCGGCGAGCTGGAGGCCGTCGGAGCCGCGGTTGCGGGTCACCTCGAGGCGGAAGTACGTGTAGGCGGGCGCCCGCTCGTCGAGCTCGACGACGCGCCGTTCGAAGCGTTCGCCGAACCGCTCGTCCGCGCGGGTGTCGATGGTCTCCCACGTCTGCCCGTCGGCCGAGCCCTGCAGGGTCCAGTCCTGGGGGTCGCGGTCGGCGAAGTCGTTGGCCGAGGTGAGCGAGTAGCCGGTGATCGCGACGGGCTCGCTCGTCTCGTAGGTCACCCAGCCGGTGGGCGCGAACGTGAGCCACTTGGTCGCCTCGGACCGGTCGGCGAGGTTGGCGGCGACCTCGTTCGGCGGGTTCTCGCCGCTCGCGGCGACATCGGTGACGCGGTCGAGCACGCTGCCGGGCAGGCCGGGCACGAACTCGCCGACGTTCTCCTGCCACGGCTCGCCGCCCCGTCGCGCGGGCGTCGACTCCAGCGGCGCGGCGTCGTCCTCCTCGAAGGAGGTGGCGAATTCGCGGTGGTGGCCGCCCGGGGAGCCCGGTCCGGGCGGGGCGGCGAGCGCACCGCCCGCCGGTGTCGCGAGCAGGAGGGCGAGAGCGCCGGACAGTGCGGCGGTCGCCCGCCGGGACCTGGCCCGGCCGGTGACTGTGGACATCGGGGTCTCCTCGTCGGCTGACAGCGCTGTCAAATGCAGAACGTAGGTGCAGGTCAGGACCCGTGTCAACGGGGCGGGCGCTCCCCGCTGCCGCGGGCGAGCACCGTGGTGGGCAGCACCACGAGCTCGACCGGACGGTCGGGATCGGCGGACCGCGCCACCGCGAGCTCCGCGGCCCGCCGGCCCATCTCGACCGCGTCGTACGCCACCACCGTGATGCCCAGCAGGTCCGCCAGCTCGAAGTCGTCGAAGCCGACGACGGCGACCTCCTCGCCGCCCGGCACGTCACGCAGGGCCTGCAGCGTGCCCACCGTCGCGCGGTTGTTCGCGGCGAGCACCGCGGTGGGCGCGTCGGGCCCCGACAGCAGCTCCGCCGCCAGGTCGCGCGCCGCGGCCGCCGAGTGCGCGCCGTGCCGCAGCCAGCGCCCCGCGTCGGGCACACCGGCCTCCGCCATCACCGCGAGGAACTCGGCGCTGCGCTCCTGGTAGGTCCACAGGTGCGGCTCGTCGCCCACGAACCCGATGCGCCGGTGGCCGTGCCCGAGCAGGTGCAGGGTCGCGGCCCGCGCGCCGCCGCGGTTGTCGATCACGACGGTGTCGACGTCCATGCCCGCGGCGGGCCGGTCGACCACCACGACCGTCAGACCCGCGGCGATCTCCCCGCGCAGCGCCGAGTGGTCGGCACCGGCCGGGGTGACGATGAGGGCGCCGACGCGCCGCTCGAGCAGCTCGCCGGTCAGCGCGCTCTCCCGCTCGGCGTCCTCGTCCGACGACGCCGTGAGCAGCTGCAGCCCGTGCTCGCGCAGCTCGCGCTCGATGCCGCTGGCCAGCGCCGAGTAGAACTCGTTGGCGAGGTCGCCCGTGATGAACCCGACCAGGCGCGAGAACCCGCCGCGGGCCAGGTCCGCCGCCACGGCGTTGCGCCGGAAGCCGAGGGAGGCCGCGGCGTCCTGCACGCGCTCGCGCGTCGCGGGGGCCACGTTGGGCTCACCGTTGAGCACGCGCGAGGCGGTCTTCAGGCTCACGCCCGCTGCCTGCGCCACGACCGCGAGCGTCGGACGACGGTTCATCTCAGACCTCCCTGCGCTTGCGGACGAGCATGTCGATGATGATGGCCAGCAGCAGCACGGCGCCGGTCACCATGTACCGGGCCGCCTGGTCCACGTTCATCAGGGTCAGGCCGTTGGCGATGGACTGGATGACCAGCACGCCGAGCACCGCCGACCACGCGCTGCCCCGCCCGCCGAACAGGCTCGTGCCGCCGATGACGGCCGCAGCGATGGCCACGAGGTAGGTGTCGGCGCCGCCGGTGCCCTGGTTGGCGGCGCCGAGCCGCCCGGCCGCGAGCACGCCGCCGAGCGCCGCGAGCGTCGAGCACGCGACGAAGCACAGCACCACGGTGCGCCGCACGGGTACGCCGGCCAGCGTCGCGGCCCGCCGGTCCCCGCCCACGGCGCGCACCGAGCGCCCCCAGCGGGTGCGGCGCAGCAGCACGTCGGCGACGACGACGAGGGCCGCGAACAGCACCACCGAGTAGCCGATGCCGCGGGCCGCACCCAGGTAGGCGACGACGACGGACAGCACGGCCGCCAGCCCCACGGTGCGCAGCACCACCTGGCCGACGCCGGCGGCGGGCAGGTCGGCGCGCCGCCGCCGCGCCCGCGCGGTCACCTGCACCGCGCCGTACGCGACCACGATCGCCGCGACGAGCCCCCAGGCCACCGGCGTGGGCAGGAAGCCCTGCTGGACCGAGCGCACGAACCACGACTCGAACGGCAGGTTGATCGACCCGAGCGGGCCCAGCACGCGCAGCTGCACCCCGGCGAGGAAGAGCAGCCCGGCGAGCGTGAACACGAAGCTCGGCAGGCCCAGCCGGGTCGACAGCACCCCGTACCCGAGCCCGACCACCACGCCGCACACGAGCGCCGCGAGGATCGCGAGCGCCACGGGCCAGCCGAGCGTCACCGACCCGACGGCGACCACGGCGGCGGCCACGCCGCTCAACGAGCCGACGGACAGGTCGATCTGCCCGACGAGCAGCACGAGCACGACGCCGAGCGCGATGACGCCGACGGGCGCGCTCTGCAGCGTGAGGTTGACGAGGTTCTCGGGCGCGAGGAACGCGGGGTCGACGGCACCGAGCACGAGCCAGATGCCGACGAGGGCAGCGACGATCGGCAGCAGGCTGCTGCCGCCGCGGACGCGCTGCCAGACGGCGGGCAGGCCTGCGCCGGGCAGCCCGGCGGGGGCGGACGTCATCGGCGGGCCTCCCTGCTGGTGCGGGCGCTGGGCCGGACGGCGCCCGTCATGGCGGCGAGCAGGTCCTCGTAGGACGCGTCGCCGTCGAACACGTCGTGCACGCGGCCCAGGCGCAGCACGACGATGCGGTCCGCCACGGCCTGCAGGTCGCCCGCCTGGTGGCTGACGAGGACGACGGCGTGGCCGCGCTCGCGCAGCCGCACGATGAGGTTGAGC
>DATGOB010000135.1:0-12147 GCA_036010205.1 Promicromonospora sp.
CCAGGACCGCGGCTTCACGGTGCTCGGCTTCCCCAGCAACCAGTTCCTGCAGGAGTACGGCTCGAACGAGAAGATCGCCGAGTTCTGCTCCATGACCTACGGCGTCACCTTCCCGGTGCTCGACCGGGTGCGGCTGAACGGACGACACACCCACCCGCTGTACGCCGAGCTGAAGAAGACGGCCGACGACACCGGCCACTCGGGCAAGATCCGCTGGAACTTCGAGAAGTTCCTCGTGCTGCCCGGCGGCGACGTGCGCCGGTACGCGCCGAGGACCCTGCCGGACGACCCGGCGATCGTGCGCGAGATCGAGGCGCACCTCCCGCGCTGAGGCCCCGGTGTCACGGGTCGTCGTCGTCACCCGTCCATGGGCGCGAGCGTGAGCCGGATGGAGACAGGGGCCACGTCCGCGACGTCGCCCACCCAGCCGACCCACACCCGGGTGAGGCCGAGCTCGCGGCCCGGCTCGGGGTCCTGCGCGACCAGCCGGTGCCGGTGCACCAGTGACCGTGCCGTGTGCTCGCTGAGGGTCAGGACGTCGATGACCAGCACGTCGACCCGGTCGAGGCCGAACGCGAGCCAGTCCTGACCCACCCGGAGCGAGAGCGTGTCGAGCGCCGACAGGCGGGACATCACCGCGCTGAATGCTGTACGTGTCATGTACCCCAGACGCGCGGACCGCCCGGAGGTCACAGCACTTCGCGAGAATGTTGCAGACGACTTCTCCGCGAGCGCCGGCGCGTGGCGTGCCGTACCACGACGAGGCCGTGCCCCGGCGGCGGTCGGCCCGTACGCTGGAGGCATGGAGACCGACCGGTTCCGGCAGGCCACCGCGGAGGACGCCCGTGCGCTCCTCGACATCGAGCGCGCCGCCGGGATCGCGGCCCTCGGCCACGTCTTCCCGCCCGGTCTCTACCCCTTCCCGTCCGACGAGGTGCTGGCGAAGTGGGAGTCGGCGCTGGTCGAGCCCGACGTCCGGGTGCTCGTGCTCGACGACGAGGCCCAGGAGGGCCGCCTCGCGTGCTTCGTGGCCCACGACCGCAGGCTGCTGCGGCACCTGGCCGTGCACCCGTCCCGCTGGGGCACGGGGCTCGCCCGCGCCGCCATGGAGGCGGCCGTGGCGGAGATGACCGATCCCCGACTGTGGTGCCTGGCGGACAACGACCAGGCCATCGGCTTCTACGAGCACCTCGGCTGGCGGCGCACGGGCCGCAGGCAGCAGGCCGAGTACCCGCCGTTCCCCGACGAGGTCGAGATGATCCTGCCCCGGGACTGACCGGGCCCCGGCTCGGCCGCGGCTACAGCTCGACGAGCCCCGCGCGGTACCCGAGCACCACGGCCTGCGTCCTGTCACGCGCCCCCAGCTTCGCGAGCACCGACGCCACGTGCGTGCGCACCGTCTCGACGCCCACCACGAGCGCCGCCGCGATCTCCGCGTTGGTCAGCCCGTCGGCCACCAGGCCGAGCACCTCCCGCTCGCGTGGCGTGAGCGGCGGCGCACCCTGCGCGGCGCGCGGCCGCGTGCGCACCAGGTCCCGCAGCGCCTGCGGGTACAGCAGGCTCTGCCCGACGGCGACCGTGCGGACCGCCTGCACCATCTCCTCGGCGCGTGCCCGCTTGAGCAGGAACCCGGACGCGCCGGCCGTGAGCGCGTCGAGCACGTAGCCGTCGTGCTCGAACGTCGTGACCACGAGCACCCGCGGCGGGTCCGGCAGCCGCAGCAGGAGCTCGGTCGCCCGCAGCCCGTCCACGCCCGGCATCCGCACGTCCATGCAGACGACGTCGGGCCGCAGCGACCGAGCCAGCTCGACGGCCCGTGCCCCGTCGCCGGCCTCACCGACCACCTCGAGGTCCGGCTCGGCGTCGAGGACGAGGCGCAGACCGCTGCGCACGAGGGGCTCGTCGTCCGCGACGAGCACACGGACCGGGGCGTCAGGCACGAGGTTCCTCCTTCAGGAGCACGGCCGGAAGGGTCACCCGCAGCACCCAGCGTCCGCCGTCGGGACCGGCCGTCATGGTGCCGCCGAAGAGGGCGGCGCGCTCGCGGATCCCGGCCAGGCCCCGTCCACCGGACCTGCGGCGCGCGCGGCGCGGCGCGACGGGGTTGGCGGCCTCGACGTGCACGGCCTCGGCGTCGTGCCGCACGGCGAGCGTCACGGGGCCGGGTCCGCCGTGCCGGTGGGCGTTGGTGAGCGCCTCGGTGACGACGCGCCGGACGGTCCGGCCGAGCAGCGCGGGCAGGCCGGGCGGCAGGTCGATCTCCTCGCGCACGTCGAGCCCGGCGCGGCGGTGAGCCGCGACGACGTCGTCGAGGGCGAGGGCGAGCGCGAAGGGTGCGTCGTCGGTGCCTGCGCCGTCGTCGGCACCGGCCCGGAGCACCGCGAGGAGCTGGTCGAGCTCCTCGAGCGCCGAGCGGGCCGTGTCCTCGATCGCCGCGAGCGCGCCTGCGGCGGCCTCGGGGTCGGCCGTGACGACGCGCCGTCCGGCCACCGCCTGCACGCTGACGACGGTGAGGGCGTGCCCGATGCCGTCGTGCAGCTCGCGCGCGAGCCGTGTGTGCTCGGCCTCGCGCCGGGCGCGGGCCAGCGCGGTCTCCATCCGGTCGGCGGGCGTGGGGCCGAGCACGCGCCCGGCGAGGGCCGACGCCGCGGCTCCCAGCGGCCACGTCGCGCCGAGCGCGAGCAGCCCCCCGGCGACGCACGCCGCCACCCGGACGACCGCCTCGCCACCGCTCGCCGGTGGCGGGACCGTCGATCCCACCGAGCGGCCCGCCACCGCCTCCGCGCCGATCACCACGGCGGCGGGGACGAGCGCGAAGAGGGCGAACGCCACGACCAGGCCCGTCGCGAGGTGGAGCACGACCCAGCCGGCCGTCCTGACCCGGTGCGCGAGGCGCGGACGGGCCGGGCTGACGAGCTCGTCGTCGGTGCCGAGCAGCGCCCGGGCCGCGGTGACCTCCAGCTCCCGTGCCCCGGGCACGAGCCCGAGGGCGACCGCCGCCGCGACGACGACGAGGGCCACGACCGGCGCGGGTGGGCCGCCCGTCGCGGCGCTCGCCCCCGTGTCCGTCAGGACGCCGAGGAGGCCGAGGACGAGCAGCGCCAGCGCCAGCCCGATCGCCGCGCCCAGCATGTGCCAGGCGAACCACCGGACGACCTGCCGCACCAGCTGCCGCGTCGTCGCCATGACGTCATCCTCTCCGGTCGGCCACCGGACCCGCCAGGCCATCGACACGCTCCTCCTGGTCGGTGCGCCCTGCCCGCTCGGCGCGGACCCGGTGGGCCACGTACCCCCAGACGGCGAGCGCCAGCGCAGGACCCCAGTACCAGCAGGGGAAGATGATCGCGCCCTTGACCGCCTGCCCGAGCGTCTGGCCGCCGAACATCACGAGCATCGGCACGGTGGAGAACAGGAGCGTGACGGCGACGAGGCCGCCCGGGACGGCCGCGGCGGCGACCGGCACCCGGCGTCCGGCGAGGCCGGGCACCCACCGCGGGAAGACCTCGCCCCACGGACGGATCAGCCCGAGGGTGAGCACGACGCCGAGCCAGGCGCCGCTGGACAGCGTGAGCCCCCAGACGCGGGTCGACAGGTCGACGTCGAACCCGAGCTGCGGCCACGGCGTGAGCCAGGTGAGGCGGACCAGGGCGTACGGGAGCGGCCCCGTGGCCGCGACGACGGTGATCGCGGTGCGGTGCCGCAGCACCCAGGTGGTGGCCCGTCCCACGGCGGACGTGCCTGCGAGCGTCTGAGCCCCGACCGCTGCCCACAGGGCGCCGGTGGCGAGCAGCAGGAGCGACAGGACCAGCCCGTCGCCGTGCGCGACGAGACCGGCGCCGAGCATGCGGACCACGCCCGCGACGGCGTCGCGGAGCACGAAGCCACCGCCGAGCAGCAGGGCGAGACCGGGCAGGCCGACGGTCCAGCGTGCGACGCGGTACCGCCGCACCACCTGCACGAGCAGCACGACGACGGCGGCGGGCATCGCCATGGCGACGAGGTAGCCCACGGTGGACAGCGTGCCGGTGCCCTGCAGCACGAAGCCCAGTACGACGAGCTGGAGCGCTGCCGCGACCGTGCGTCCTCGGGGCCCGAGCGCGCCCGCGAGCGCCGCGATGCCCGCGGCGACACCGGTCAGCCCGGCGAGGACGTGCACGACGGTGGCGACGTCGGCCCCGGCGACCTGGGCCAGCAGCGCGGCCCCGGGGACGGCGTAGGCGGTGGGCCGGAGGCCCGCCAGCCAGGACAGGCCGAGCAGCGCGGTGGCGCCGCTCGCGACGGTGGCGCCGAGGAGCGTGGCGCGGACGAGACGTGACATGAGGAGTACCTCCGGTCGGTGGGTGGGACGTGCTCCCACCGTCCCGCCCGCGAGCCGTGCTCCCCCTCCCCCGGTCGGGGGACGTCCGCTGGTGGGCGGGGGATCTTCGGTGAGGTCCGGCGCGCCCGACCGACGTCGCCCGGACGTCGGCTCAGTGGTGGGGCGTCGGCCTGCCGTTGACGCCCTCGCGGCTCGGGGGCACCTCGACGCGCTGCGCGGTGAGGTCGCGAGGCGTCAGGGTGAAGCCCTGCCAGTGCATCTCCATCGGGCTCTGGTCCTCGTCGCGCGCCACGTGGTGGAAGCCGACGGCGACCCAGGTGACGACGTCGGAGAGCGTGGCGCGGTCACGCACGAAGTCGAGCACGCCCGCACCGCAGGTGCCCTCCTTGTTCGACGTGGCGAAGAGCTGGCAGTCGTCCGCCTCGCTGAACGCGATCGTGTAGCCGTCGTCGACGTCCTTGCCGCCGTCGGGGTGCTTGTGGTCCTGGGTGAGCTGGAACGGCGTCGTCGCCCCCAGCTCCACCTGGTACGAGATGGGGTGCCCGTCGTCGTTGAGCACCTCCGGGTTGACCACGCGCCACCAGCGGCGGTCCGCCGCCTTGGCGGTGCCCTCGTGCGTGATCCGGGTGAGGCCGCCCTCGACGAGCGGCGACCGGGGGCCGATCTCGCCCGTGGGCGCGGCGTCGTACTGCTCGACCACCTGGCCGCCCGGCCCGCCGAGCGCCCAGTGGACGCGCCACACCGCGTTGTGCGAGTGGCTCGTGGCGTAGTCGCTGTCCCCCGGCCCCACGGGCCAGCCGTGCGCGGGATCGTCCCCGTAGTCCTCCGGCGACAGGTCGCCGGTCGCCCCGAGGTCGGAGCGGATGGTGCCGTCGCTGCCGAAGGTGTACTGGCTGACGTACTCGTACCAGCCGACCTTCGAGACGGTCGCGAGCCGCAGCTCGGTCCGGCGCGCCACCTCGGTGCTCGTGCCGTCGTCGCTGCGGTACGCGAGCCCGCCGTCGCCCTCCTCCTGGCACAGGACGGGGCGCCGCGCGCCCCCGCCGCCCACCGAGCCGTCGCCGATCTTCGGCACGTAGGTCGCCAGGCGGTCGCCCAGGCACTCGGTGGGGGTCAGCGACAGCATGTGGCTGCCGCCGAACCCCTGGGTCGTGATGTCCTCGGTGTTGCGCACGCCGGTGTCGTACGGCACCTCGAGCTGCCCGATCGACAGCTCGGCCAGCACCTGCACCGGCCGCGCGCCCGCGGGCGTGAAGTGCACGTCCTCGAGCACCAGGCCCCTGCTGGCGTCCACCCGCCAGCACATGGTCCACGTGGAACCACCGGCGAGCTGCCGCGCGATCGGCTCGTTCTCGGCGCAGTCGACAGCTGCCGCGCCCGTCACGGCCTGGTCGTCGCTCCGCGGAGCGGGCGCAGCGGGCGCCGCCCGCTCGACGATCAGCACCGCGGCCACGACGAGGGCCACGATGATGGCGGCCGCCACGGCCGCCGGGAGCACTCTCCGCCCCCGCGAGAGCTCCGACACGTCCTTCTCCCCCTCTCGGTCCTGCCCGACACGACCGGCCCGGTGCGACGAGGTCGCACCGGGCCGGTCGTGATTGCTGTTCAGGCTCTCCTGGTCGGGCTCACCGGGTCAGGACCCGGTGAGCCCGACGGGATCACGCGTTGCTCGAGTCGGAGAACCGACCCATCGCGGCGGAGAACGCCTGGCTGATCTCGCGGCGGCGCTTGATCATGACCGCACCGGCGCCGAGGAGCAGCACCGTGGCGGCGATGAGAGCCGTCACGTTGGCACCCGTGCTGGCCAGCGGGCCGTCCGAGCCGGCGCCCGCACCGCTGCCGTCACCGTCGCCGTCACCGGTGGCCGACGCGACGACGTCGAACGTCGCCATCGCCGAGTCACCCTCGACGGTGCTGACCGCGATGCCCTGGTGGCGACCGACGTCGAGACGCTCGTCGACCGTGAAGGTCCACTGGACGTTGCCGTCCTCGTCAGCGGCCTGCGCCTGCAGAGCGAACGAGGTCGAGTTGATGATGCCGACGACCTCCTCGCCCGGCTCGAAGCCCGACGCGTAGAACGTCTGCTCCTGGCCGTGCGTGCGGGTCGGCTCCTCGAACCACGCCGTCAGCTCGCGACCGTCGCCACCACCGGTGGTCTCGCAGACCGCGATCGGCGTCTGCGCGCCCTCGCTGCCGTCGTCCGGCTCGGCGTCGACGATGATGACGCCCGGCGGGGTGCCCTCGGGAACCGTGATCGGGGTCTCGAAGCCGCAGTCGTCGTTCACCACGACGGTGACCGGGTCACCGATCTTGTTGCCGTCGAGGTCCTGGAGCTGCACGGTGACCGTCGCGCCGGCCGGGAAGCCGGTGCCGGTGATCATGACCTCGTCGCCCGCCTCGACCATGGTCGGGTCGGCCGTGATGGTCGGGTCGGTGCACTCACCCGGGTTGTTGTTGTCGGGGTCGAGCACCTCGAGCGGCGCCTCGGCGCCCTCGCTGCCGTCCTCCGGCTCGGCCTCCACCGTGTGGTCGCCGGGCTCGGCGTCCTCGGGGATGGTCAGGTCGGTGATGAAGCCGCAGGACTCGTCCGGGGTGACCGTGACGGCGTCACCGACCGGGTTGCCCTCGGCGTCGAACAGCTGGACCGAGACCGGCACGCCGGCCGGGAAGCCCTGGCCCACGACGGAGACGGTGTCGCCCGGGTAGGCGGCGCTGGGCTCGACCGTCAGGGTCGGGTCCATGGCGCAGATGTCGGAACCGGAGACGACGGCGAGCGGGGCCTCGGCGGCCTCACCGGTCGTGTCGTCGGTACCGACGACGGTGTAGTCACCGAGCTCGGCGTCAGCCGGCACGGTCACCGGGGTGCTGAAGCCACCCTCGGAGTCGGTGTCCACGGGGATGGGGTCGCCCACGGGGTTGCCCTCGGGGTCGACGAGCTGCACGGTCGCGGTCGAGTCCGGCGTGTAGCCCTCACCGGTCGCCACGGTCGACTGACCGGGGGCCACCGAGTCCGGGTTCACGGAGAGCGAGGGGTCGACCTCGCCCGAGCCGCCGTCACCGTTCGGGCTGATGCGGACGGCCGCGTTGCCCAGGTTGATGCGCGCGACCTCGTTGGCAGGCAGCAGCGCGAGGCTCAGCGCCGACAGGTCGAAGTTGCTGACGACCTCCTCGCCCTCGGGCGTGGTGGTGGTCTCGGAGACCTGGCGGTTGATGGTGATCGAGATGACCTGGGCCAGCACGTCGAAGACCGGCGAGAGCAGCTCGCGGACCGGGGCCGTGATGGAGTCCGTCTTCAGGTCGTTGATCAGCAGCTCGAAGATGTTGTCACCCTCGTCGCTGATGAGCAGGTCGTACACCGGGCCGAGGATCGGCGCGAGGGCCGGGCCGAGCGTGTTGATGGTGTTGACCAGGATGGTGGCGACCGGCGCCATGGTGCCCGTGCTGTTGTTCACGGCCTCGGGGAAGTTGCCGTTCACGGCGTCGGCCAGCGGGAGCGACCACGACACGTCGAGGGTGCCCAGCGCGCTCTCGTCGGTGAACGCGATGTTGATCGTGACCGAGTTCAGGGAGTCCTCGATCGCGCCGAGCAGGATGCGGGTGACCTCCTGCATGAGCTCGTGCACGGTCTCCGCGATGAGCGGGTAGGTCGTGTCGTCGATGAGCTCGAAGTTCGGGGGGAGCTCGTTGAGGCCGCCCTCGGTCTCGTCCGGGTTGTCCACCAGCTTGTCGAGGTGGATCTCCAGCGTGCCGGTCGACAGGTCGATCGTGATGAGCTGGTTGGCCGAGGTGATCGGCTCGCCCACGACGGACTGGAAGAGGTTCTCCTGCATGTTGCTGTCGACGGTGATCGACGGCGTCGGGACGCCGGGGATCGCGTCGAACAGGCCCGTGAGGGCGCTGTCGTCGAGGTTCTCGTTGATGAGGTTCTCGACCGCGGTGTCGATGCTGCCACCGATGTCGTAGACCGACGACGCGGCGTTCTCGATCACCGGGGAGTGCAGGAACAGGTCCAGGTCGGCCACGCGGTACTGGCCGAGGCCGCCCACGCCGTCCTGGTCGAGGATGACGCCGTCCTCGGCCCGGACCTCGGCCGCGCCGGCGCCCGCCTCGAGCAGGAGCTGGTCCACGATCTGGTCGGTGAGGCCGTCGACGCCCAGCAGGCGCGCGACGGACAGGACGTCCACCGAAGCCTTGCCGAAGTCCTCGGTCTCGCCGTCGAGGGTCACGCCGCCGTCGGCGCCGGCGAGGCCGGACACCGCGTACGCGTCGGTCGCGGACGTCGCCTCGCTCTTGCTGGCCAGCGCACCGAGCTGACCGAAGTCCAGGATCTCGTCGAGCGGAACCTCGACGTCACCGAGACGGATGAGCTCCGAGCCGAGCAGCTCGACGTTGAGGTTGCCCTCGTTGGGACCAGGGTTCGACTCCGAGCCCGCGTCCGAGTAGGCGGCTGCGAGCAGCGCGTTCTGGAAGAGCGTCGAGTCGAGCACGCTCGCGGCGGCCTCGGCCGGCTCCTCCGGGTAGTTGTCCACAGCGACCGCCGGAAGTCCGGTGGCCGTGACCACGACTGCCGAAGCCGCGGCCGTCGCCAGGGTACGGCGCCACACGACGCCTCCCCTCCGGCGCCGGGACGGTAGTTGCGTTCGGTTCAAAAGAACTCACTCCTCCATATTCACGCTTCAAGAAAAGCGTCCGGATCGGTACGTGATCACGTCCGGATCGGTCGGGGCGGTGGCTCGTGCACACCGAGGCCCGGGGTTCAGCGAACAGCGCTTCCCATGAACCTGCCAGGCAGAGCGGTAATCGTGCGTTGAGGCAAGGGAACGCACCCCTCCGTGCGCTCGTGACATACCGAGCCGTGACATGGACATTTACTCGCGTGAATGCAAAAGAAAGTCAGGGAAGTCCGCTCTGTCGAATCCGTGGCCTCGCGCCTAGCGGGTGAAAAATCTGCGTTACGACGCAGGTCAGGCGGGACATGCCGGGCGCTCCGGGCGCCGGGCGTGCCCCGCCTGTGGCGTGAGCTGCTGCGTCTGCCGTCAGTCCTCGGCGAGCCAGGCCGGCGGCCTGGTCTCGGCGAGCCGCACGAGGTCTCTGCGGTCCCGGATGCCGAGCGTCGCGTACGCGCGGCGCAGCCGGTTGACCACCGTGCGCTCCGAGACGAACGTCGCCTGCGCGATCTGCGAGTTGGTCGCCCCCTGGACCGCGAGGCGCACCATCTCGCGCTCGTGCCCGCCGAGCACCTCCCACTCGGGCCCGGCGCCGTTGGCCTCGGCCTCCGCCAGGAAGTCGTCGATGCCGCGCAGCCAGCCGGACATGCCGGCGAGACGCACGAGCGTCCGCGCCTCGTCGAGCATGGCCGTGCCCGCCGTCCGCCCGCCTCGCGTGACGGCGTACCGGCCGTAGGCGACGAGCATGCGCACACGCTGCCAGGGCGACATCGGCGCGGGCGGCGTGTGGAGGGCGGTCTCGAAGGTGGGCGACGACGCGCCCTCGTCGGCGAGCAGCGCGCTGAGCCGGGACCAGGCCGCGGCGACGTCGGGCGCCGAGTGCTCCTCCGGGGCGACCGACGGCTCGAGGAGACGCCGTGCCCGCGGCCCGACCTGCCCCGGCGGGGTGGACGTCATGACGGCCTCGACGAGGTCGCACCGCACCTGCACCCGGCCGCGGTACGGCCACGCGCAGTGCTCGAGCGCGATGGTCAGCAGCGCGACGGCGCCCTCGGCCTGTCCGACGACGAGGTGCGCGGCGCCGAGGTCCGCCGCGTACTCACCGAGCGCGCGCGCCGACCAGGAGCCCGCCTGCGGAGGCATCGTGCTGGCGGGCACCGTCCCGTCGACGACCGCGTCCGCCGACGCCCGCATGCCGCGCGCCGTCAGCCACTCGTCGACCGACGGGCGCAGCTCTGCGGCCCGGCCGAGGTGGGACCGCACGTCCGCGGCCCGGCCGTCGAACGCGGCGACGCGCGCAGCGGCGAGGTCGCGCGCGACGACCTCGGCGACGCTCCGCCCCGTCGCGGGGCCGGAGTGGTCGGCGAGCAGCGACCGCGCGCCCACCACGTCGCCCAGCAGGAGCAGCGCGCGCACCTGGGTCTCGACGCCCACCCAGTCCTGGTCAGGCGTGCGGCCGAGGAGCCGCAGGTCAGCACGCAGCGCGGCGGGGTCTGCCACGTCACCGGACTCCTCGAGCAGCAGGAGCGCCTCGGCGACACGCGCGCCCGCCGCCCGCTCCTGCGCCCCGACGCGGTCCGGCTCACGCCACCACAGGTGATCGGTCCACGCAGGCCCCACGCCGTCCGGGACGAGCGCACCGTCCGCGTGGTCGCTCCAGGCACGGCCCGCGAGCAACGACACCCCGACGGCCCGGGCCGCCAGCCGGGCGTCGGGCGCACCCGCCACGACGGCCCACGCCCGTGCGGGCAGCTCGTCGAGGTGCAGCCCGGCGAGGGCACGCTCGACCGCTGCGGGCTCGGCGACGCCCGCGACGGACGTCCCGGCGTCGCGGACCTCCGCGACGGCATCGGCGCCGCGCGACTCCCGGCACAGCAGCGCGAGCAGCGGGTGGCGCACGGCCTGCCCGTCGCGCGCGTCGCCGGCGCGCCGGCCACCGGGCGGCATCAGTGGGGCGGCGGCGAGCGCGGCCGCCGCGGACGGGTCGAGGCCCGCGAGCAGCGCGCGGTAGGCGCGCCGCGCAGCGGGGCCCACGCCGTCGGGACCCGCCCACAGGGCGTCACCGCGCAGCTCCGCCGGCGTGAGCGAACCGGCCAGCTCGAGCGCGAGCCGCGGGTTGCCCGCGCTCCACCACCGCAGCTGCTCGACGACGTCGGCAGCGACGGGCGTGCTCAGCTCCGTGTCGAGCACGCGGCGCAGGGCCGCGCGGTCGAGCGGACCGAGCTCGAGCACCTCGACGTCGTCGGAGAGCTGCTCCACCGCGATGCTGCGCACCGCGGCGATCACCCGCCAGTCCTGCCCGTACGCCTCGTCCGCGAGGTGCTGCAGCCAGCGCGCGCGGTCCTGCGTGAGCACGCCGACGTCGTCCACGAACAGGACGCGCGGGCCCGAGCCGAGCTGGTCGGCGCCCGTCGACACCGCGCGCAGCAGGCCGGCCGCGTCGAGCTCGGCGTCGCCCGCGTGGTCGGGCACCGCCCAGGCCGACAGGTCGATGCGGCGCGTGGTGTCCAGGTCGTGCGCCGAGGGGCGCGTCGAGCACGGGCGCACGATCCGCACCGCCGACGTGCCCGCACCGACCTGCCGCAGCGCCTGCAGCACCGTCGCCGTCTTGCCGATCCCGCCGAGCCCGCGCACGACGAGCACCGTCGGGTCCAGGTCCGTCGCGAAGTGACCGATGACGCGCAGCTCCCGGTCACGGCCGTGGACCACGAGATCTCTCCCCCTGACGCCCGCCTGGCCCGTCATCGACTCCGGCAGCACCGGAGGAACGGCCACGGAAGGCCCGTAGCTTGATGGCACGCAAACCCCAATTCGCCACTTACATGAATAGTGCTGAGAAGCGCGTCAGGGAGTCTATGTCAGGTGAGAATTCGTGCGAATTGTGGCTGTGGTACGGAAATAGGTCACGAATGCCCATTCCATTACACCAGCGCAACGGAATCGGCATCTCGTGGCTGTGTGCCCTGGCCGGGCGGGCCATCGACCGCGTCTCAGCGCCTCAGGAGCGCCTCAGGAGCTCGGCCACCACCGCGGGCACCGCACGGGCGATCTCGAGCGCGGCGACCGGCCCGCCCGCCGACGCGCGCGTCGCGGCCCGGCCGTGCACCAGGGCGGCCGCCGCCGCGAGGCGCGCCGCGAGGGTCTCGTCCCGGACCACCTCCG
>DATGOB010000136.1:0-14366 GCA_036010205.1 Promicromonospora sp.
TGGCCGAGACGTTCGTGCGTACCAGCACCGAGCTGTTCCACCTGAGCATCGGCGGGCAGGTCGTCTCGACCACCGCCGAGCACCCGTTCTGGGTCCAGGGCCGGGGCTGGGTCGACGCGGCGTTCCTGCGTACCGGTGACCTGCTGGTCACCCCCGAGGGCGCGACCCTCCCGCTGCAGGACGTGCAGACCGAACAGCGCACCGACCCGGACGCCGAGACGGTCTACAACTTTCATGTCGAGACCCACCACACCTACTACGTCTACGCCGGCGACACCCCCCTCCTGGTCCACAACGCCGCCCACTCGGCCCCTGACGGCATCCCCGGCCTGAAGTTCAAGCCGAAGGACGGCGCGGGGCGTCCCACCGGGGTCAAGGTCACGCTGACGCCCGAGAACATCGCGAAGTACGGGCAGCGCACCGACCCGCCCGCCAGCGTGCGCTCGGGCCTCGGTGCCGAGTACGACGGCGCGAAGCACAACGCGGGCCACATCCTCGGCGCCCAGCTCGGCGGGCCGAACAAGAACCTGGACAACTTCTTCATCCAGCACTCGACGTCCAACAGCCCCTGGCAGAGCGCCATCGAGTCCGAGGTCAAGAAGGCCGTCACCGGCAAGATCGACGGCGTGCCCGCAGGTCCCGTCGACTACGACGTCACGCTCAAGTACGCCGACGACGTCTCGACGAACATCCCGCCGCAGATCGAGATCAAGGCGACGAGCGACCACTACAATCTCGATGTCACCCTGAAGAACGAACCCGACATGCCGAACGTCAGGGAGACACCGGCGTTCGACCGGAACGCGGACGGGCTCCGGTTCGGTGAGGTCGGGTCCGGCCCCGCGACCCCGAGGAATGCGCCCTCATGACACGAGCTCAGCAGCTGATCGACCTGGCACGGCCCGTCCCTCCCGCGACCCCGTTCGACTGGCAGCGCGTCGAGGACCAGATCGGGGCCCCGGTGCCGCAGGACTACCAGGACCTCCTGGACGGCGGCGGCGGCGGCCTGTGGGCCGGCTTCCTGCGCCTGTTCGTGCCGGAGCCGGGGGCAGGGTTCAAGCACGTCGACCTCGAGCGGTCCCGGCGCGAGTTCGAGCAGCTCCAGGACCTGTTCGAGGACGAGGTCGTCGAACGCCCGGAGGACCTCGGCGACGAGGACCGGCTCCTGCCCTGGGCCTCGACCGGCTCGGGCCTCACGTTCTACTGGCAGGTCGCCCCCGGCGCGGACCCCGAGACGTACCCGGTCCGCGTCTCGGACCGGAACGGGTACGTCTGGGAGCGGTACGACATGCCGACGACCGACCTCGTGCTCCAGGTCGTCGAGGGCGAGCTGCGCAGCGAGCTCGTCGACCCGTCGTGGGTGAACCGCGACCAGCTCTTCCAGCCGTACCAGCCCGAGTAGCACGGGAGGCCGACGCTGACCGGCCCGGGCCACCGCGCGGTGGCCCGGGCCGGTGCCTGTCGTCGGGTTCAGCGCCGGACCGTCAGCTCGACCGTCGTCCAGTCGCGGGTGCCCTCGCTGTCCGTCGCGATGAGCCGCGCCGTGTACCGGCCGGGCTGCTCGTACACGTGGGTGACGGCCGCGCCGTCCGCCGTCGTGCCGTCGCCGAGGTCCCACCGGTAGGAGACGATCTCGCGCCCCTCGGGTGCGACCGCGGTGCCCGCAAGGTCGACCGGGGCACCGGCCCGCGGCCCGCGCACGGGCTCGGCCGTCACGGCCGGCGCCGCGTCGTCGGCGACGCCCCGGCCGTGGAACACGAGCCAGTCGAGGCCGAGGTCGGCTCCGCCGTCGGGCTCGCGCGGGCTCGTGGCCACGAGGTACAGCGTGGTGGCGCCCTCCTCGCCCCGGATCCGGATCGTGGGGGAGACGACCTGCCCGTCCCCGGTGGCCCGCGGGATGCGGACCCGGCCGAGCGTGTGCCCGGTCGGGCTGCCCTCCCGCACCTCGACGGTCGTGTCGGACGCGCCGCGCACGGCACCGATCGTCAGGCCGTCGATGCCACGCAGGTCCAGCGGGCCGAAGGCGATCCGGTCGCCGTCGTCGACGTCGGTGACGAGCCGGCCGCCGCGAGCGTCCGCGTCGTCGGCCACGGTGACGCCGGAGCCGTCGGCGAAGAACTCGGCCTCCTTGTCCCGCACCTGCAGGCGCGCCGCGTCCTGGCCGGTCAGCTCCGGGATGTCGGCGGAGCCGAGGTCCTGGTAGCTCGCGCGGAGCACGGGGTAGACGTTCTGGCCGACGCCGTGGTCCGCAGGGTCGAGGAACACCGTCCCGGTGCAGCCGGTGTAGTTGTCGATGGGGTGGGCGTGCGAGTCGTGGCCGAGCTGGGTGCTCACCGTGACCCGCTCGCAGTCGATCGTGCCCGCGTCGGTCGAGCCGTCCTCGACGTCGGCCACGTCGACCGCGTAGGGGACGGTGTCGCCGAGCTCGGCGAACCCGCCGTGCACCGGCGCCCCGAAGGCGACGTCGGGGCGCGTGTTGCCGACGGTGATCGTGTGCACCGAGACGCCGGTGAAGCCGTCGGTGTCCGTGACGGTCAGGCGGGCCTCGAACTGCCCGCGCTCGGCGTAGGTGTGCGTGGGGTTCGGTTCCGTGGAGTCGACGACGCCGTCGTTCTCGAAGTCCCACGCGTAGGTGATGTCGAGCCCGTCGGGGCTCGTGCTGGTGTCGCCCGTGAAGGCGACGGTCAGGGGCTCGTGACCGGAGTCGACGTCGGAGGTGAACCGCGAGATCGGCCGGCGGCCGTCGGCGGCGTGGTCGATGCGGTAGATGCCCGCGTCGGTGTTGGTGCTCCCGCGGCCGGCCCCCGAGCCGAGGCCGAAGTCGATGACGTAGAGCGAGCCGTCGGGTCCGAACTCGGCCTCGAACGGGGCCACGAACGTCTCGTCCGGGAGGAACGGGTCGATCGCCTCGACCTCGCCCGTGCTCTCGTCGAGCGTGAGCGCCCGGTAGAAGTTGCGGGCGTACTCGGAGACGAACCACCGCCCGTCGAAGGCTTCCGGGAACTTCGTCTTCACGTCGAGCTCCGGGTCGAAGCGGTACACCGGGCCGGCCATCGGCGCGGCCCCGCCCTCGCCCATCTCGGGGAACTCCTCCGACGGCCCGTAGCCGTACCAGACCATCGGCTCCTGCGACGGCGGCAGCTCGCGCAGGCCGGTGTTGTTCGGCGAGTCGTTGACCGGCCGGGCGCAGTCGAACGGCTCGCCCGACTCGCCGGTGGCGAAGTCGTAGTCGATGTACGCCTGGTTGTCGGCGTGGCAGTAGGGCCAGCCGTGGTTGCCCGGCTCGGTCATCCGGATGAGCTCGACCTGGCCCTCGGGGCCGCGCAGCGGGTCGGCGACGCGGGCGTCCGGCCCGTAGTCGCCGACCATCACCGCCCCGGTCCCCGGGTCGACGGTGATCCGGAACGGGTTGCGGAAGCCCATGCCGTAGATCTCCGGGCGGGTCCCCTCGGTGCCCGGTGCGAAGAGGTTGCCCTCCGGGACCGTGTAGGTGCCGTCGTCCTCCGGCGTGATCCGCAGGACCTTGCCGCGCAGGTCGTTCGTGTTCGCGGACGTGCCCTGCGCGTCCCAGCCCCTGCGGCCGGACCGCTCGTCGATCGGGGTGTAGCCCTGCTGGTCGAAGGGGTCGGAGTTGTCGCCGGTGGCCACGTAGAGGTCGCCGTCGGGGCTCATGGCGAGCGAGCCCGCCATGTGGGAGTTGGCGCGGCCCTCGCCGCGCCAGATGGTGTAGTCGAGCAGCCGCCGCTCCGACGCGGGGTCGATCGTGTCGTCGGGGCCCATCGTGAACCGCGAGAGGTTCATCTTCGCGACGTCGGGGTCGCTCCACAGCAGGTAGAGCCACCCGTTCTCGGTGAAGTCGGGGTCGAGGGTCAGGCCCAGCAGGCCGTCGGACTGCGTGAGCAGGTCCAGCGAGTAGTCGAGGTCCAGGGCCGTGGTGCGGCGCAGCGTGTCCTGGTCCAGCACGACCACCTGCCCGGTGCGCTGGATGTAGACGACGCGGCCGTCGTCGGCGACGTCGAGCTCGAACGGGTCGGCCAGGCCCTCGGTGACCAGGGGGACCTTGTCGAACTGGGTGTCGAACTGGGTGTCGGCCGGGGCGACGGGCTCGTGCGCCGTGGCGGCGGTGGTGGCGGGGACCAGGCCGGCGAGCCCGACGACCAGGGCGGTCGTCGCGGCAGCGGCCCGGCGGCGCGCGCGGCGGTGTGATGCGGACATGGCACTCCCTCGTGCTCGGTCGGGTGCTGGTCTGGTGCTCGGTCGGGTGCAGTGACGGGCCAGGGGGCGGTGCCGGCAGCGGCTCAGTAGCGCAGCGCGGCGAGGTTGCCGAGGCTGGTGCATGCCGACGTCACGCCGTCGGGCGACGGCTGGTCGTGCTCGGTGAAGCCGTACCGGACCCCGGCCAGGGGAGCCGCGGCGAAGATCGCGGCGAAGTCGATGGTGCCCTCGCCCACGTCGGCGAAGGAGCCGTCGGCCGCCATGTCCTTGAGGTGCAGCAGCTCGAACCGCCCCGGGTACCGCTCGAAGAGGTCGGTGGCGGACGTGCCGACGCTCGCCGCCCAGTACACGTCGAGCTCCATCGTGACGAACGCGGGATCCGTCTCGCGGACCAGGACGTCGTACCCGGTCACGCCGTCGGGCGTGGACTCGAGCTCGAACCCGTGGTTGTGGTAGGCGACCCGGATGCCCTCCGCCGCGAGCCGCTCGCCGGCCTCGTTCAGGATCGCGGCCGTCCGGGAGTAGTCGGCGAGGTCCCAGTCGCCCGAGCCCGAGACCCGCACGTACCGGGCACCGATCGCGTGCGCCTCGGCCGCGACGAGCTCGACGTCGTCCTGGAGGTTGCCCAGGCTCACGCCGAGCGAGGGCACCGTCAGCCCCGCGTCCCGGGTGAGCGGTGCGAGCTCCGCCGCGGTGTACCCGTAGAAGTTGCCCGCGCTGCCCGACGGCTCGATGTTCCGGAAGCCGCACGCGGCGAGCGCCCCGAGGGTCCCGGCGGCATCGGCCGGCATGGTCGCGCGGACCGTGTACCCGACCAGGCCGATCGCCGACAGGTCCACGGACCGCCTGCCCGTGACGGGGTGGGGCCGGCCGACCCGCGAGGCGGCGGCCGCGCGGACGACGGCGGCGCGCTCGGCGTGGGTGAGCACACCGTGCCGGACGTGCCCGCGGGTCACCGAGGCGACGGCGGCGACGAACCGCCCGTGCGACGCGAACGGCGCGCGAGCCATGATCTCGTCCATGACGGTGCAGCCGTCCCCGGTGTCGCGGTTGGGCACGCCGGAGTCGGCGTCGGCGCCGAACCGGACGGTGGCCTCGCTCGTGTAGCCGTACGCGCACGCGTCCGCGGCCGGGGCGGGCGCCTGCTGCGCCGTCGCGGGCGGGGCGAGGAGCGGGAACGACAGCGCGGCGGCCAGCGCGACCGCGAGCCAGGGCCGGGAGTGGGTGGTGGGGGTGGTGTGTTCCATCGGACGAACCTCTCGGTCGAAGGGAGCCTGCTCAGGGCCGGGCGCCGGCGGCGTCAGGGAGCCGCTCGACCCAGATGTTCCGGAACAGCGGGTTGAGGCCGGGGTCGCCGTGGTCCTGCAGCCGGATGTGTCCCGGCGTCGGCCCCTCGTCCCGGCCGTTGCCGGTCTTGCCGTCGACCGCCACGTCGTCGTGCACCAGGCGGCCGTTCCACCGGAGCGAGATCCGGGCGTCCTCGGTCTTGCTGCCGTCGGCGGCGAACCGGGCGGCGCGGAAGACGATGTCGTACCGCTGCCAGGTCCCCATCGGGGTGGCCGCGTTCACGTCGGGCGGCTTCCTGAGGTAGATCGCCCCGGCGCCGTCCGGCGCGGGCGGGTCGATGCCGAAGGACTCCAGTACCTGGACCTCGTAGCGCTCCTGGAGGTAGACGCCGCTGTTGCCGCGGGCCTGGCCGGTGACGTCGTCGGCGTGCCGCGGCTGGAACCACTCGACGTGCAGCCGGAAGTCGCCGAACCGGTCCCGGGTGCGGATGTCGCCGCCGACGGACTCCATGGTGCGGCCCTCGACGGGCCACGTCGCGGGTCCGCCCCCGACCGCCTCCCACGCGTCCAGGTCGCCGCCGTCGAACAGCGTCACGCGCCGGGTCGGGGTGACCGTGAGGCTGTCGAGGTTGACGTGGCCCACGTCGTCGGCGTCGTACGCCCAGGCGACGGTGTTGGCGCCCCTGCGCAGCTCCACGGTCTCCGTGTGGGTCGCCCACGTGGACCAGCTCACGGTGCTGTCGAGCCAGACCTGCTTGACCTTCTCGCCGTTGACGTACAGGCTCATCGACCGCGGCAGAGGGCTGGGGTCGGCGTTCTGCCCGTTCGCGTACCGCAGCGTGAGGTCGTGCCGGCCCGCCCGGTCGGCGCGGACGGCGAACGTGGTGCGGGAGCCGGGCTCCCAGTTGCGGTCGACGAACCCGGCGCCCGAGTACCCGGCGTGGTTCGTGTTCCACCCGGCGCCGCCCGAGAGGTCGGCGGCCTCGGCCTCGTAGACCGGCGGCGCGGTGGAGCCGTCGGGCAGGCGGGTGAGGGTGTACCAGGCCTCGGTGCTCCACAGCTCCTGGCCGCTCGCGTCGGCGAACGGGCGCGGTGAGTGCAGGTGGACGACGCGGCCCGGCCGCAGGCCGTCGATCCGGAGGGTGACCGTCCGGCGGTCGGGCGACAGGGTGGCGCCCGTGACGTCGAGCTCCTCCTCGTCGACCTTGGGGCCGCCGTACTGCGGCGTCGACACGTAGCGCCACTGCGCCACGGCGTACCGCTCCGCCAGGTCCTGCGCGGTCTCGTCCGACAGCGGCTGGGTGTACTCGACCTCGAACCCGCCGGGGACCGCGCGCATCTCGAGCATGTCGAACGCGCGGCTCTCGTCGAAGGTGAGCCGCTGCAGGCCGTACCCGAGCTTGCCCTCCTGCCCCCAGTTGCCGGACCAGCCGATACCGCCCACGTAGACCGACCCGTCGGGCCCGACGCTCGTCCGGCTCACCCCCGACTCCAGGCCCTGCGTCATGCGGAACACGGCGCCCTGCTCCTGGCCGGCGACGGTCTCGAGGTGGATGCGCTGCAGACCGCCGTACGTGACGTCGCCGACCGCCATCTGCCCGGCGAACACGCCCTCGGTGAGGACGACGGGGTTGCTCGGCGAGTTCGAGATCTCACCGTGCGGCAGCCACAGCACGGGCTCGGTGACGGGCTGGTCGTCGTACGGGCCGTCGGGGTTGGTGTAGTGGTTCCAGAACGCGCCCTCCCGCACGCGGACCAGCTTCGACGTCGGCACGTGCATGCCCTGGTTGTCCGTGACGTACATGCCGCCGTCCGCCCCGAACCCGAGGCCGTTGGGGGTGCGCAGGCCGCCCGCGAGGTACTCGACCTCGCCCGTGTCCTCGTCGATCTTCAGCACCGAGCCGCGGTTCGGCACGAGCTGCGGGTCGCGGGTCGCGCCGCCGGGCACCATCGCGATGCCCGTCGTGACGTAGAAGAAGCCGTCCTCGTACAGGAGCCCGAACGCGAACTCGTGGTAGTTGCCGCCGAACGGCCAGGTCGCGACCTGGCGGTACTCGTCGGTGACCTCGTCGCCGTCGGTGTCCACGAGCTCGGTGAGCTGGTGCTTCTCGGAGACGTAGATGCGCCCGTCGACCACCGTGAGGCCCATCGGTTCCTGGAGCTCCTCGGCGATCCGCGTGTACGTCACGTCGCCGGCGTCGCCGTCCCCGGTCACGCCGTCGACCAGGTACACCTCGCCGAGCACGGTCTCCCGGTCGCCGCCCCAGGTGGCGATGGCCATGCGGCCGTCCGGCAGCCAGTCCATGCCGGTGACCTGCGGCTCGAAGCCGTCCGGGCGCAGGTCCGTGAGCGTGTAGTCGGGGTGCACCCCGGTCAGCGGCAGACCGTCGCCCGGCGACTCGGTGACGCCCTCGCACTGCTTGCGGCCCGGCGACGTCACGCGCGTGACGTCGGCGTCCGTGCTGAGCACCGAGCTCGGCACCACGGCGAACCCGTCGGCGCCCGGCGGGCGCCACTCCAGGGTGAGCTGCTGGTCGTGATCGCCGTCGAAGTGGTCGACGCGCAGGGCGTGGTACCCGGCCTCGAGGGTGGCCGAGCCGTCCTTCGGCGTCGCCCCGTGCCTGCCCGGGTGGTCGACGACGACGGCGTCGTCGAGCAGCAGGCGCGCGCCGTCGTCGCTCGTGAGCCGGAACTCGTAGGTGCCCGCCTCGGGCGCGTCCAGGTAGCCGGTCACCTCGGTGACGAACCGGTCGGCGAACCCGAAGTCGTCGACCGTGCGCCAGTCGATCGTCGGCATGAGCCGGTCGACGTTCGGCGTCTGGCCGGGCTTGAGCGTGCAGTAGTCCTCGAGCGGCACCTGGACGTCGAAGACCCGCATGGTCACGCCGGGCTCCTGGGGGCGCGTGGGGTCGGTGGCCGCGGTGCCCGCCGTGCCCGCGAGGGCGGGGAGGGCCGTCAGCGGCAGCACGAGCGCGCCGATCAGCGCGGCGATCGTGCGGTGAGGTGATCTGCGTGCCGGTCTGCGTGCCGTGCTGCGGTTCATGGGCCTGCCTCTCCGTCGAGGACGTTCCCTGCCGCCCGTCAGCATGCGGCGGGCGCAGACCCCGGACAACGAGTTGCCACTTGTTGCCCCTGTGCCGGCTCTCTGGCCGGTCCTCCGGCGGGTTCAGCCGCGGCGCGCCGTCGAGCCCCGCTCGACGAGCTTGGCCGGCAGCAGGGCCGGCACGGACAGGCCGGGCGACGGGGTGCGGAGCTGGTTGAGCAGGCGCTGCACGGCGAACGCCCCGAAGTGGCGCAGCGGGGCGGCGACCGTGGTCAGCGGCGGGGTGCAGAAGTCGGAGCCGAAGATGTTGTCGAACCCGACGACGCTCAGCTCGCGCGGGATGTCGACGCCCAACCGCGTCAGCCCGCGCATCGCGCCGATCGCGACCAGGTCGTTGTAGGCGACCGTCGCCGTCGCGGCGTGGGTGGTCAGGGCCTGGGCCGCCGAGAGCCCGCCGGCGAGCGTGGGCGCGAACGGGCCGAGCCGTCGGGCGCGCAGGCCGAGCTCCTGGGTCGCCTCGCGGAACGCGCGCCAGCGCATGCCGTCGGCCCACGACGCCTCGGGCCCGGCGAGGTAGGTCAGGCGGGTGTGTCCCAGCCCCGCGAGGTGCTCGACGGCGCGCCGCATCCCCTGCGCGTTGTCGGTGATCACGCTCGGCACGTCGGTGACGACGCGGTTCATGACGACGGTCGGGCGCTGCTTGGCGACGGCCCGGATCGCCGAGTCCGACAGCCGGGAGGTGGCCAGCACGATGCCCTCCACGAGCGGGAGGGTGCGTTCCAGCGCCCGGCGCTCGGCGCCGCTCGACTCGTGGGCGTCGACCACCAGCAGCGTGTACCCGGCATCGATCGCCGTCTTCTCCGCGCTGCGGATGATCTCGAAGAAGAACGGGTTGGTGAGGTCGGCGACGACGATCGCGAGCAGCGCCGTCCTGCCGTCCGGCCGCGCCCGCCCGATCGGCCGGGTGCGGTACCCGAGCTCGTGCGCCACCCGGCGGATCCGCTCCGCGGTCTCCGCGTTGACCCGGCCCGGCCGGGAGAACGCCCGCGACACGGTCGACGGCGCGACGTCGGCGGCCCTGGCGACGTCGTAGATGGTCGGTCTGGTGTCCGGTGTGGCCGAAGAGCTCCCTGTCTCGCCAGTTTCGCCCATGCGCGGGGAGCGTACGGCGCGCCCGGCGCTCGCGGCAACCATCTGCCGTGAAACCACGTAGGTGTGGCATGTCCTTACCTGCCCGGCAAGAGGTGGCAACACCTTGACTGCCCCCGTGCCGCACCCTCGAATGACAGCATGCCGCCGCCGACCGATCCGCCGGACCTGCCTGACGACGAGCTCGGCCACCTGCCCGGCGACCTGCCCGGCCACCTGCCCGGCCTGGTCGCCGACGAGGCGGCGGTGCAGGTCGAGGCCGCCGAGAGCGAGCTGCGGCGGCTGGGTCTGGAGGAGATCCGCGTGCGGCACCACGGTGACCTGGCCCGCCTCGAGGCACCCCACCACGACCTCGCGAGCGTGGCGGCCGAGCCGTTGCGCGGCGAGGTGCTGCGGGCCGTGCGGTCCGCGGGGTTCCGGTCCGTCGCTGTCGACCTGGAGGCGGCCCCGGACCCGCGCGAGGTGTGACCTCGGCACCGGCACGGCAACAAGTGGCAACTCGTTGTCCGGCCCCACCGCGGCTCCTAGTGTCCGTGGGACGCGCGGCCTCACCGGCGAGGCCGCTGACCTGCTGGAGGTCCACGCCATGGTGACGTCCCGGGAGGCCCGCCCCACGGCCGTGGCGCTGCTCGCGGAGGGCTGGCGGCCGGTGGCGGTGCTGCTGGCCCTGTTCGCCGTGTGGTGGTTCGTCGCGTGGCGCGAGCTCGTCCCCGCCTATCTCGTGCCCTCCCCGGGTGCGGTCGCGGAGACGATGGCCGCCGACTGGGCGATGCTGCTCGAGCACACGTGGGTGACCACGCTCGAGACGATCGTCGGCTTCGCGCTCGCCGCGGTGATCGGCGTGGCGGCGGCCGTGCTGCTGGTCTACTCCCGGACCGCCGAGCGTTCGCTCTACCCGCTGATCCTGTTCGCGCAGGTCATCCCCAAGATCGCCATCGCGCCCATCCTCGTGGTCTGGTTCGGCTTCGGGATGACGCCGAAGATCGTGCTCGCCGTGCTCATCGCCTTCTTCCCCGTGGTGGTCTCGGCGGTGGCCGGGCTGCGCTCGGTCGACCCGGAGCTGCTCGAGCTGTCCGCGACCATGGGCGCCTCACGGTGGAAGACGTTCCGCAAGATCCGGTTCCCCGGCGCGCTGCCGCAGCTCATGTCCGGCCTCAAGGTCGCGGTCACCCTGGCCGTCGTGGGCGCCGTCGTCGGCGAGTTCGTGGGGGCCGACCGCGGCCTCGGGTACGTGTTGCTGCTGGCCAGCGGCAACCTCGATGCCCCGCTGCTGTTCGCCGACCTCCTCCTCATGTCGCTCATCGGCGTGGTCCTCTTCGTGCTCGTCGAGGTGCTCGAACGGCTCCTCGTCCCGTGGCACGCGTCGCGGCGCACCGGCCTCGCGCTCGCGACGGTCTGACGGCCGCCCACTCTCCCGCGTCCCGCGCCGTCGCGACGGCGGCCCGACAGAAAGGTCCGACCCATGCGTGGTACCCGGCGTCACACAGCGCACGACCGCACGAACGACGAGAGGGACGGCGGCAGGCGGCGCGGGCCGCGCCCGCGCAGGCTCGCGACGTCCCTGGCAGCCGGGGCGGCGGTCGCGGCCCTCGCCGCGTGCGGGCAGGCCGCAGGCCCGGCGGGCGAGACGAACGCCGAGGGCCTGCAGGAGGTCACGGTCACCCTGAACTGGGTGCCGTACGGCGAGCACGCGCCGTTCTACCTCGGCGTCGCCGACGGCATCTTCGAGGACGAGGGGATTGACCTCACGATCCAGCCCGGCAACGGGTCCGGCAACACCGTCCAGCAGGTCGCGCAGCGCAACACCGACTTCGGCTGGGCGGACACGCCGCCGCTCGCCAACGGGATCGCCTCGGGCATGCCGGTGCGCAGCGTCGGCGTCTTCCTGCAGACCGGGCCGAGCTCCGTCGAGTTCTTCGAGGACCAGGGCATCACCGAGCCCGCGGACCTCGTGGGCAAGACGGTCGGCGGCACGCCGGGCGACGCGATGTACGGCACGTTCCCCGCGTGGCTCGAGATCAACGGCGTGGACCCGGCGGACGTGACGGTGGTCAACGTCGACGCGGCGGGCAAGATCGCCGCGCTCATCGAGGGCAAGGTCGACGCGATCCAGGGCTTCTACCACGACCAGTCCGCGACCATCGAGGACCAGACGGGCAAGGAGGTGTCCGCGCTGCCCTTCGCCGACTTCGGCATGAACATGCTCGGCACCGGCCTCGTCGCGCACGAGGCGACCATCGAGAGCGACCCCGGGCTGGTCCAGGCGATGGTGCGGGCGACGTCGCGCTCGTTCCAGGCCGCGGCCGAGGACCCGCAGGCCGCCGTCGCCGCGATGGCCGAGGGCGCCGAGCAGGCGCCGGACGAGAGCGTGCTGACGGCGCAGCTCGAGGCGACCGTCGGCCTGCTCGACCTGGAGGGCGCGCCCGCCTCGGGCGTCAACACCGAGCAGCAGTGGACGGACACGCTGACGTTCCTCACCGAGAACACCGACTTCGACGGCGGGACGACGCCGGGCGACTTCTGGGACGCGAGCTTCGGGGAGGACCTGTGACCGCGACCGCGGAACAGGGCGCCGCGACCGGCCCCGCGCCCGCCGCGGAGCCGATCATCGAGGTCTCGCACGTCACCTGCCGCTTCACGTCCCGGCGCTCGGAGACGGTCGCGCTGGAGGACGTCTCGCTGGCCGTGCGGCCGGGGGAGTTCGTGACGGTCGCGGGGCCGTCGGGCTGCGGCAAGTCCACCCTGCTCAAGCTCGTCGCGGGCCTCGTGCCCGCGACCGAGGGCGACGTGCGCCTGTACGGCCGGCCGGTCACCGGCCCGCAGCGCGAGATCGGGTTCGCGTTCCAGCGCTCCGCCCTGCTCGAGTGGCGCGGCGTGCGGCGGAACATCCTGCTGCAGGCCGAGATGCGCGGGATGGACCGCCGCAGGGCCGAGGAGCGCGCCGACCACCTCATCGAGCTCACCGGCCTGACCGGGTTCGAGAAGGCGCTGCCGCACGAGCTGTCCGGCGGCATGCAGCAGCGGGTCGCGCTGTGCCGCGCCCTGCTGCACGAGCCCCGTGTCCTGCTCATGGACGAGCCGTTCGGCGCGCTCGACGCCCTGACCCGCGAGCAGATGAACACGGAGATGAACCGGATCTGGCGCGAGACGGGCACCACGGTGGTGCTCGTGACCCACTCGGTTCCGGAGGCGGTGTACCTGGGCAGCCGGATCGTCGTCATGAGCCCCCGGCCGGGCCGGATCGTCGAGATCCTCGAACCAGGGCTCCCGGAGCACCGCGAGTACGGGCCCACGCTCGCCGACCCCCGGTTCGCGGCGGCGGCCGCCCGCCTGCGGGACCTGCTCGGCGCGAGCCACGCGCCGGAGTGAGGCGCGCACGGTGAGCGGCAGCGGTCTCGGCGTCGGCCTGGTCGGCCTGGGCGGCATCGGCACGATGCACGCCCGGGCGCTCGCCGAGCTCCCGGGCCGGGCACGGCTCGTCGCGGTCAGCGGGAGCGGCACGCCCGGCACCGGTCCCGTGCCCGCGCGGCTGCCGCCGCACGAGGTGATCGCCCACCCGGACGTCGACGTCGTCGCGATCTGCACCCCGAGCCACACCCACGCGGCGCTCGCGCTGGCCGCCCTCGAGGCCGGGCGGCACGTCGTCGTCGAGAAGCCGCTCGCGCTCGACGTCGGCGACGCGCTGCGCGTCGCGCGAGCAGCGCACGACCGCGGCCTGTCGGTCTCGATGATCGCGCAGCGCCGCCTGGAGCCGGAGTACCGGGCGCTCGCGCGCGCCGTCACCGACGCGGCGCTGGGCGACCTGCGCCTCGCGGTCACCCAGGTGCCCTGGCACCGTGACGACGGCTACTACCGCGCGGCGCCGTGGCGCGCAGCGCCCGGCCGCGGCGGCGGGTCCCTGATGAACCAGGGTGTGCACAGCGTCGACCTGCTGCGGTGGGTGTGCGGTCGGGCCTGTGGCCCGGTCGAGTCGGTGACCGCGCAGGCAGGCACCCTCGCGCACGACGTCGCGGTCGAGGACACGACGGTCGCGACGCTCCGGTTCGCCTCCGGCGCGCTGGGCGTCCTGACCACGACGACGGCGACCCCGCCCGGCTTCCCGGCGACCCTCGCCGTGTACGGGTCGCAGGGCTCGGCCGAGCTCGGCCAGGGCGCCGTGCTCCGCTGGGACGTGCCGGGCGTGCCGCCGCCGTCGGCGGCGGCGAGCCCGACGAGCGGCGCCGCGGACCCGCTGGCCATCGGGCACACGGGGCACCTGGCGCAGTGGGCGCGGATCGTCGACGCGCTCGAGGCGGGCACGCCCGTCCCGGTCGGGGTCGACGACGCCGTCGAGACGGTGCGGCTGCTGTGCGCGATCGAGGAGGCCGCGGCGTCGGGCCGGGCGGTGCGGCCGGCCGACCTGGGGGGTGCCTGACCGCGCTCGCCGCCCGGCCGGGAGTGAGGCGTCAGAGCCGGTCGAACGGGGCCGCGTACCGGAACTCTCCCGCGTACTCCGCACGCCACGCCGACAGCGCACGCGCCTGGAACGCCGCGCCCCACGTGGGGTCCGGCGCCGAGATGCCCAGCTCGTGCGCGGGGACGAAGCCGAAGCGCCCGTAGAACGCCGGGTCCCCGAGCAGGACCACGGCGGGCTCACCCAGCGCGTCGGCCGCCCCGAGCAGGGCGTGCAGCAG
>DATGOB010000137.1:0-29034 GCA_036010205.1 Promicromonospora sp.
AGGTCGCGGTCGCTGAGCAGCGGGATGAGGCGCCCGCCCTCCTTCGCGCCACGCACCAGGGCGCCGAGCACGTCGCCGCCGCCGAGCGGCAGCACCTCGATGCCGAGCGCGTTGCGGAACCGCACGAACTCGTCGAAGAGCTCAGCGGGCTTGAGCCGCTCGGCGACGGTGAGCACCCCGGCGAGATTCTGCGACCCGTACGCGCCCGCCAGGTCCCAGTTGCCGAGGTGGCCCAGCGCGAGGGCCGCTGCACCGCCGTCGGCGATCACGGGCCGCACGTGCTCGTCGTACCCCTCGACGCGCACGCGGGCGCGGAGCTGGTCCGGGGTGACGCCCTGCAGCGTGAACGCCTCACGGAAGTAGCGCATGTAGCTGCGCATGCCCGCCCGCGACAGGCGGCGCACCGCGGCCTCGTCGAGCTCGGGCCGCAGCCGGGCGTAGTTGGCCTCCATGCGCCGCACGGCCTTGCCGCGGCGCAGCCAGGTGACGTCGGCGACGGCGGTGAACACCGCGCGCAGCACCGGCTCGGGCACCTTGGTCGCATGGCGCCACGCGAACGTGTACAGGTCGGCGACGTTCACGACGCCTCCCCTCCCGCGGCCGCGGCAGGCTCCTGGGTGCCGTGCGCCGACGGCGCGAGCTGCCGCCGCACCACCGCCATCCGCTGGAGCACCGTGACGAGGCTCGCGAGCGCGAGCAGCGTGAGCACCACCTCGACCACGACGACGGGCAGCCCCACCTCGACGAACGCGAACGGCACCAGCGCGAGCACCAGCCGGTCGGCGCGCTCGGCGATGCCGACCTGCGCCGTCGCGCCGACGCCCTCGGCCCGGGCCCGCGCGTACGGGACGACGCTGCCGAGCACGAGGCACGCGAGCGCCACCGTCGTGCCCCACAGGCCGGCGGCCTCGTCGGGGTGCAGCACGAACCACAGGGTGATCCCGGCGAACACGGCGCCGTCGGAGACGCGGTCGAGCGTCGAGTCGAGGAAGGCCCCCCAGGGGCCGGAACGGCCCGAGAGGCGCGCCATGACGCCGTCGAGCGAGTCGAACAGGACGAAGAACCCCACCACCAGGCCGCCGGCGAGCGTGTGCCCCGTGGGGAACAGCGCGAGCGCCGCGACGGTGACGACCACCGTGCCCGCGACGGTCACCGCGTCGGGCGAGACGCGCAGCGCGAGCAGGAGCCTGGCCAGGGGCGTGAACACGCGCGTCATCAAGGAGCGCAGGCCCCGCAGCATCAGTTCTCCTTCGTGTCCTCGGTCCGGCCGTCCCGCACCGTGTCCCAGGCCTCGGCGAGCCGGCGGCGGGTGTCCGCGAGCAGCTCCGGCAGCGCCTTGGTCTGTGCCACGACCGGCAGGAAGTTCGCGTCGCCCAGCCAGCGTGGCACCACGTGCTGGTGCAGGTGCGCGGCGATGCCCGCACCGGCCACCTCACCCTGGTTGATACCAAGATTGAAGCCTGCGGGGGCGTAGACGGCGCGCGACACGCGCATGGCGTGCTGAGTCATGCGCGCGAGCTCGGCCGTCTCGGCCTCGTCGAGGTCCGTGTAGTCCGAGACGTGGCGGTACGGGAGCACCATGAGGTGCCCCGAGTTGTACGGGTAGAGGTTGAGCACCACGTAGCAGCGCTCACCGCGGGCGACGACGAGCCCCTGCTCGTCGTCGCCCTGCGGGATGCGGCAGAACGGGCACTCCCCCGCGCTGGAGTCGGCGGGCTTGTCCTGCCCGCCGATGTAGACCATGCGGTGCGGCGTCCACAGCCGCTGGTACCCGTCGTCCGGCGGGCCGAAGTCCGCGCGGTCCTGGGAGACCGGCTCCATCAGGCCTGCTGCGCGCGCTCGGCGACGGCGGTCACGATGCGCTCGACCGCGTCGGCGACCGGCACGCCGTTCTCCTGCGTGCCGTCGCGGAACCGGAACGACACCGCGCCGGCCTCGGCGTCCTCGCCGCCCGCGATGAGCGTGAAGGGCACCTTCTCCTTGGACGCGTTGCGGATCTTCTTGGCGAACCGGTCGTCCGACAGGTCGACCTCGACGCGGACACCGCGTGCGGTGAGCTGCGCCGCGACGTCCTTGACGTAGTCGTCGAACGCCTCGGCCACCGGCACGAGCTTGACCTGGACGGGCGCGAGCCACGCGGGGAACGCACCGGCGTAGTGCTCGATGAGCACGCCCATGAACCGCTCGATCGAGCCGAACTTGGCCGAGTGGATCATCACCGGCTGCTGCCGGGTGCCATCGGCGGCCGTGTACTCCAGGCCGAACCCCTTGGGCTGGTTGAAGTCGTACTGCACCGTGCCCATCTGCCACGTGCGGCCGATGGCGTCCTTGGCCTGGACCGAGATCTTCGGGCCGTAGAACGCGGCGCCGCCCGGGTCGGCCACGAGCTCGAGGCCGGTCTCGCGGCCCACCTCCTCGAGGATCTTCGTGGCGGCGGCCCAGTCCTCGTCGGACCCGACGAACTTGTCGGGCTTGGAGTCGTCGCGCGTCGACAGCTCGAGGTAGAAGTCGTCGAGGCCGAAGTCGCGCAGCACGCTGAGCATGAAGTTCAGCAGGTGCTTGACCTCGTCCGGCGCCTGCTCGGGCGTCACGTACGAGTGCGAGTCGTCCTGCGTCAGGCCGCGCACGCGGGTCAGGCCCTGCACCACGCCCGACTTCTCGTACCGGTACACCGAGCCGAACTCGAACAGGCGCAGCGGCAGCTCGCGGTAGGAGCGCCCGCGCGAGGCGAAGATCAGGTTGTGCATCGGGCAGTTCATGGCCTTGAGGCGGTACTTCGACCCCTCGAGGTCCATCTCGGGGAACATCGTGTCCGCGTAGTACGGCAGGTGGCCCGAGGTGTGGAACAGCCCGTCCTTGGTGATGTGCGGCGTGCCGACGTAGGAGAAGCCCTCCTCGATGTGCCGCTGGCGCACGTAGTCCTCCATGACCCGCTTGATCACACCGCCGCGGGGGTGGAACAGCGGCAGGCCCGAGCCGACCTCGTCGGAGAAGCTGAACAGGTCCATCTCGGCGCCGATGCGGCGGTGGTCACGCCGCTCGGCCTCGGCCAGGCGGTCCAGGTACGCCTTGAGCTCGTCCTTGCTGGGCCAGGCCGTGCCGTAGACGCGCTGCAGCATCGGGTTCTTCTCGCTGCCGCGCCAGTACGCCGCCGCCGAGCGCATGAGCTGCACGCCGTTGCCGATCAGGCGGGTGCTCGGCAGGTGCGGGCCACGGCACAGGTCCTTCCAGACCACCGTCTCGCTCTCGCGTCCCGCGCCGCGCACGTTGTCGTAGATCGTGAGCTCGGCGCCGCCGACCTCCACGTTCTCGCCGTTCTCGTCGTCCGAGCCGCCCTTGAGGCCGATCAGCTCCAGCTTGTACGGCTCGTCCGCGAGCTCCGCGCGCGCCTCCTCCTCGGTGACGACGCGGCGACGGAAGGTCTGCCCCTCCCGGATGATGCGGCTCATCGCCTTGTCGAGGGCCTTGAGGTCCTCGGGCGTGAACGGCTTCTCGACGTCGAAGTCGTAGTAGAAGCCGTCCGTGACCGGCGGGCCGATGCCGAGCTTGGCGTCGGGGTTGACCTGCTGCACCGCCTGGGCCAGCACGTGGGCGGCGCTGTGCCGCAGCACCGCGAGCCCGTCGGGCTCGGAGATCGTGACCGGCTCGACCTTGTGCCCGGCCGGGATCTCCCGGTCCAGGTCCCACAGCTCGCCGTCCACCCGCACGACGACGACGTCGCGACGCTCGCCGAACAGCTGCGCGCCGGTCGTCGTCTCGGTGGTCGCCGTCGCCTCCGTGGGGTTCTCAGCCGGGGTGAGATCGGTGGTGCTGGGCGGCGATACGACGTCGGACACGACGGTGCTCCTAGGAAGAGGTCACGAGAAACGGATCGAGGGGCACCGTCGTCGCCGACGGTGCCCCTCGATCGTACCGACCGCGCGTCGCGGGCGCCGCAAGCGCGGGCGCGACGGCCGTGCGTGCCGCGGACGGCTGCTCAGCGGCCCTCGTGACCGCGCTGCTCGCCCGCCTGCTCGGCGGCGCGCCGCTCGGTCTGGCGGCCCTCCTCCTGCTCGTTGCCACCCCAGGCCTTGACACGGTCGCCGAGCTGGTCGATGGCGCCGTCGGCCTTGTCCGGCGCGAGGTCCTTGAGCCGGTCGGTCGCCGCGTCGACGCGCTCGTCCGTGAGCTGCTCGCGCGCCTTCTCGACGTTGTCCTTGTCCGTCACGAAATCCTTGGCCTTGTCGAAAAGCCCCATGGTCCGACTCCTCTCGTCAGGCGCACCACGGTGCACCCCCTGCGTCGACGACGGGGACCCGCCGTCGGTTCGAACCTACGCGCGCGCACCAGGGCGTGCACGGCAGCAGCACCCACGCCGGGCCGCGAAACGTGACACACGTCGCGTATACCGCGAACCGGAGTGGCGCGCTCGGCGAACGCCTGAGGTGTCTCGTACCGTCACCCCGTGGAGAACCTGGAGTTCCTGACCGTCGCGGTCGTCGCGGCCACCATCGTCATCGCCGTCTCGGCCCTGGCCCCACGCGCCGGTGTGGCGGCGCCCCTGGTGCTCGTGGTGCTCGGCGCCGGCGTCAGCCTGCTGCCCTTCGTCCCCGCGATCGAGATCCCTCCCGAGCTGATCCTCGCCGGCGTGCTCCCTCCCCTGCTCTACTCGGCCGCGGTCGGTCTGCCGTCCATGGACTTCCGACGTGACTTCACGGCCATCGGCGGGCTCTCGGTGCTCCTCGTGGTGCTCAGCTCGGTGCTCATGGGGCTGCTGTTCCGCTGGCTCGTGCCCGGCATCGACCTCGCCACCGCCATCGCGCTCGGCGCGATCGTCAGCCCCACGGACGCCGTCGCGACGTCCATCGTCAAGCGCCTCGGCGCCTCCCCGCGCAGCGTGACCATGCTCGAGGGCGAGTCCCTGCTCAACGACGCGTCCGCCCTCGTGCTGCTCCGGTCCGCGATCGCGGCGACGGCGGCGTCGGTCAGCCTGTGGGAGGTCGTGGGCGACTTCGTCTACGCGGCGGGCGTCGCGGTCGCGATCGGCGTGCCCGTCGGCTGGATCGGCCTGCGGATCCGCGGGCGCCTGCAGACGGCGGCGCTGAGCACGGCGATGTCGTTCGTCGTGCCGTTCGCGGCCTACCTGCCCGCCGAGGAGCTGCACGCGTCCGGCCTGGTCGCCGTGGTCGCGGCGGGCCTGGTCACGGGCAACGGCGCGGCCAGGCACCTGAAGCCGCAGGACCGCATCGCCGAGCGGTCCAACTGGCGCACGGTCGAGGTGCTGCTCGAGGGCGCGGTGTTCCTGATCATGGGGATCGAGCTGTTCGCGCTGGTCGAGGACGTGCACACACAGCACGGCTCGGTCTGGCGCGCCGTCGTCGTCGCGGGCATGGCGAGCGTCGCCATCCTCGTGGTGCGCACCGCGTTCGTCACCCCGCTCATCGGGATCCAGGCGCGCAGGGCCCGGCGCGGGGAGGCCGTTCGCGCCACCCTCACCGCCTTCCAGCACCGGCTCGACGAGCGGGCCGCCACGGTGTCGCGCACCCCCGACACGACGGAGGAGACCGGCACGGCCGGGCGACGCCGCAAGGGGCGCCGCTCGACCGCCGCACGCATCGACCGCATCCAGGACGCCGTGCGGCGGCGCCGGGCCGACATCGACTACGACCTGTCCCGCCCGCTGGGCTGGCGCGAGGGCACGCTGCTGGTGTGGGCGGGCATGCGCGGCGTGGTGACGCTCGCGGCGGCCCAGACGCTCCCCCCGGAGACGCCCAGCCGCTCGTTCCTCGTCCTCGTCGCGTTCGGCGTCGCGTTCGGCACGCTCCTGGTCCAGGGCAGCACGCTGCCGTGGGTGGCCCGCCGGCTGGGCCTCGTCGGCCAGGACACGACGAGCGACCTGCCCGCGCTGCGCCGCGACACCGAGCAGGCCGCCCGCGCGTTCCTGGAGAACCCGCGCCGGCCCGACGGCTCGCGGTACGACGAGAGCGTGGTCGCGCGTGTGCGCAAGGACATGGTGCGCGAGCACGAGTCGCAGGACGAGGACGCCGTGCTCGACAAGGAGCGCTTCGTCCAGTACCGGGAGCTGCGCCTGGCCGCCATCGCGGCCCAGCGCGAGGAGCTGCTCGCCGCACGCGCGGCGGGCACCTACGACTCGGCGCAGCTCAACAAGCTGCTCGACCTGCTGGACGCGGAGCAGATCGCCGTCGAGATGCGCAAGGGCCGGGCTCCCCTGCGCGAGATCGAGCCGGAGCGCTAGCCTCCGTCGACGTGACGGACTACACACCGCTCCACCTCGACTGGCCCGGCTGTCTCAACGTGCGCGACCTGGGCGGCCTGCCGCTCACCGGCGGCGGCGCCGTGCTGCCGCGCGCCCTCGTGCGCTCCGACAGCCCGGCGTTCCTCACCGACGACGGCGTCGCCGCCGCGCGGGCCTACGGGCCGGCGCGGGTCATCGACCTGCGCCGGCCCGACGAGACAGCGCTGTACCCCAGCCCGCTCGCCGACCAGCACCTGCCCGTCCAGGGCCCCGGCGACCCCGAGGAGGGGCCGTGGACCCACCTCTACACCGGCCTGCTGGACCGGCGGCCCGAGCTGTTCGCGCGCGCCGTCGCAGCCGTCGCGGACGCACCCGAGGGCCCCGTGCTGGTGCACTGCGCCGCGGGCAAGGACCGCACCGGCCTGGTCGTGGCGCTGGTCCTCAGCCTGGTGGGTGCCGAGCTCGACGCGATCGGCGCCGACTACGAGGAGACCAACGCGCGGCTCGCCCCCCGGTACGCGGCGCTCGACCCCGACCGGGCGATCCCGCCGGGCCGGGAGACGGACCCGACACGGGACGTGATCCTCGGCGCCCTGGCGCACCTGCGGGCGCGGCACGGGTCGGTGGAGGCCTACCTGACGGCAGGAGGTCTGACCCCGGGCCACATCAGGGCGCTGCGTTCCCGTCTCGTGGGCTGAGGGGCGCCGTGTCTTGTGCTGCGGCCGGCGCCGTGTTCGGTCCGTTGTGTCACGGCCGGACAGAGGACCGAAGTGACCAGGAAACACAAGAGCCCCGGACCGTGATGGTCCGGGGCTGCTGGTGGGCGATACTGGGATCGAACCAGTGACCTCTTCCGTGTCAGGGAAGCGCGCTACCGCTGCGCCAATCGCCCGAGGTGGGTACGGGATTCGAACCCGTGTGTACGGCTTTGCAGGCCGCTGCCTCGCCTCTCGGCCAACCCACCGTGCTCCCACCGATGCGGGTATCGAGCGGATGACGGGACTTGAACCCGCGACCCTCACCTTGGCAAGGTGATGCTCTACCACTGAGCTACATCCGCGAATGCACCCTCACGAGGCCGTCGGCCCCGCGTGGTGACGCTCCGGAAGAGTAGTTCACGAACGGCGTGCCGGTCCAATCGAAATGCCCGCGCCACCTGCACGGAGCGGTGCACGGGGCTATGTTCGACGGCATGAGCGCCACGGACATCATCCCCGCCCACCTGATCCACCTGCTCGAGAACCCGAACTACGCGTTCCTCGGCACGGTCCGCCCGGACGGCAGCGTGCAGGTCAACCCCATGTGGTTCGACTTCGACGGCGAGACGCTGCGCTTCACGCACACCACCCACCGCGCGAAGTTCCGCAACCTGCAGCAGAACCCGGCCATGAGCCTCGCGATCCTCAACCCCGAGAACCCGTTCAACTACCTGGAGGTGCGCGGCAAGCTCGTCGAGGTCGTCCCGGACCCCACCGGAGAGTTCTACGTGCACCTGGGCAAGCGCTACGGCAACCCGGACCAGACGCCGCCGCCGGACAGCGCGGACCGCGTGGTCCTCGTGATGAGCGTGGAGCACTACACGACGCAGTGACCCGGACGTCTCGCTCGACCCCGTCACCCACCGGATCCTGGACGGCAACCTGCAGCTGCTCAACCTGCAGCTGCTGGAGTACGGGGACATGCGAAAGGCCCCGGACCACGTGGTCCGGGGCCTTGCTGGTGGGCGATACTGGGATCGAACCAGTGACCTCTTCCGTGTCAGGGAAGCGCGCTACCGCTGCGCCAATCGCCCGTCGCGCCTGCGAGGTGGGTACGGGATTCGAACCCGTGTATACGGCTTTGCAGGCCGCTGCCTCGCCTCTCGGCCAACCCACCATGCTCGGGTTCTCTGGGCCGAGAGCCCGAGAGAGCGGTGTTTCCGAGCGGATGACGGGACTTGAACCCGCGACCCTCACCTTGGCAAGGTGATGCTCTACCACTGAGCTACATCCGCGAAGCCGGTCGCCCTGGGGTTTCCCCCGGTGTTCCGGCGTGATGAACAGTAATCGACCGAGGGGCGAACCGTCCAATCGCGCGCGCCGCCGTACGGTTGTCCCGTGGTCTCCTCTCCCCAGCGCCCGTCCGCGGGCCGCGTGATCGCGCCGGTCGCGCCCCGACCTGGCCTCATGGCCCGCCCGACGCCGTGACGCACCACACCGGCTGGGCGAGCTTCGCGGGCCGGATCGCCACCGACGCCGTCGAGTGCGTGGACGTGCGCGCCGAGCCCGGACGGCTCGCGACGGGCACCTGGTTCGTCGTCGCCGACTTCGAGGGGCGCGCCCGCGCGTGGCGGTTCGACCGCGTGGCCGACGCCGTCACCCCGGACCCCGAGGGCGGCGACCGCTGGCGCGGGCCGGCACCGGCGGACTGGACGACGTCGATGGACCAGGCCGCCTACGAGGCCGCCGTGCGGCGCGTGCGCCACCACGTGCGCGCCGGCGACGTCTACCAGGCCAACGTCTGCCGGGTGCTGTCGGCGCCGCTGCCCGCAACGACGCAGGAACCCGACGCCCGCGCCCTCGCCGCCCGCCTGGCCGCAGGCAACCCCGCGCCGCACGCGGCCGCCGTCCACGTGCCCGCGTCCTCGGGCCTGGACCCGGTGTGGGTGGTCAGCGCCTCCCCCGAGCTGTACCTGGCGGTGCGGCGCGGTCCGGACGGCACGGTCGTGGGGTCCGGCCCCATCAAGGGAACGGCCCGCACGCCGGACGGGCTCACGGAGAAGGACCGCGCCGAGAACGTGATGATCACCGACCTGGTGCGCAACGACCTGCAGACCGTGTGCCGCCCCGGCACCGTCGCGGTCACCTCGTTGCTCGCGGTCGAGGAGCACCCCGGCCTGGTCCACCTCGTCTCGCGGGTCCAGGGCACGGTGCGCGACGACACCGCCCGCTCGGGCGTGCTGTGGCGCGAGCTCCTGGACGGGACGTTCCCGCCGGGCTCGGTCTCCGGCGCCCCGAAGTCGAGCGCGCTGCGCATCATCCGCGAGCTCGAGCCCGTCCCGCGCGGCCCGTACTGCGGCGCGGTCGGCTGGGTGGACGACGGCGAGGCGTCCCTCGCCGTCGGCATCCGCACCTTCTGGTGGGCCGACCACGTGCTCCGCTTCGGCACCGGTGCGGGCATCACGTGGGGGTCGGACCCGACCGCCGAGTGGCGCGAGACCGAGCTCAAGGCGGAGCGCCTGGTGGGGCTGGCGTCGACGGCGGTGTCAGACCCCGCGGCTACCGTGGAGGTGTGACCCACGGCACAACCGCCCTCCCGGCGGCGCTCGCACCCTATGTCTCGGCGGTCGTCCCGTACGACGTCGACATGGGGGCGCCGGGCGTGCACCGGGGCCTGCCGGGCACGGCGCTGACGTTCGAGCTGCCGCTCGACGAACCGATCGACGTCGCCTGGGCCGGGCAGGAGGCGACACGGCGGCGAGCGTGGTCGTGCGTGTCCGGGCTGCACACCCGCCCCGCCGCGATCCACCACGGCGGGCGCCAGCGCGGCGTGAGCATTGCCCTGACCTTCCGCGGCGCCCGCGCCCTGCTCGGTGTGCCTGCGGGTGAGCTCGCCGGGGAGCTGGTCAGCCTGCCCGAGGTCGCACCGCGGCTCGCGCACCTGCCGGAGCAGCTCGCGGCGTCACCGGGCCCGGCAACCGTCGTGCGGGCCCTGGCCGGCGAGCTCGCCGCGGCGGACCCACCCGCGCCCCGGCCCGGCGTCGGCCGGGCCCTCGCCCGGATCGCCGCGGGCCACCAGGTGCGCCAGGTCGCGGACGAACAGGGCTGGAGCAGACGGCACCTGCAGGATCTCGTGCGGGCCGAGTGCGGGCTGGTCCCCCGCGACCTGCGGCGCGTGGCCCGGCTGGCCCGGTCGCGGCACGCGCTCGTCGCCGCCGCTCGCTCGGGGCGCGCCGTCCTGGCCGACGTCGCGGCGGCCGCCGGGTACGCGGACCACGCCCACATGACCCGCGAGTGGGTGACCCTCGGCGGCTGCACCCCGAGCACGTGGCTGCTCGAGGAGCTCCCGTTCGTTCAAGACGTCGCCGCACCTCCCGGCACATCGTGGGAGGCATCCGACCACGGAGGGACACCATGAGCACCGGACTGTGGGTCACCCTGACCTATCGAGACGCCGACGCGGGCCTGGCCTGGCTCAGGGCCGTCGGCTTCACCGAGCGCGCCGTCCACCGGGACGACGCCGACCCCGCCGTCGTGCAGCACGCGCAGCTGGACTGGCCCGCGGGCGGCGGCGTCATGCTGGGGACGTACCGACCACGGCCCGGCTGGCCGGACGAGGCGGGCACGGGCTCGGCGTACGCCGTGACCGACGACGTGGACGGCACGTACCAGGCGGCCCTGGACGCGGGCGGGTCGAGCCTGCAGGAGCCCGCCGACCAGGACTACGGCGGGCGGACGTGCGCCGTGCGCGACGTCGAGGGCAACCTGTGGAGCTTCGGGAGCTACCGCGGTGAGTAATGACGCGGGGCGATGAGTTCGGGCGGCGGGCGCCGTCGGACAGGCATGGGAATCCTCAGAGCAGATCTGTCCGTGTCGCTCGACGGCTACTCCGCCGGGCACGACCAGAGCCTCGAGCACCCCTTCGGCAGCGGGACGGGCGAACGCCTCGACAGCTGGATGGCCGGGTGGATGTTCGAGCACGGCGACGACCACCGCGCCGAGGTGGACGCCGTCGTCGGGGCGGGCGCCTACATCATGGGGCGCAACATGTTCTCGCCCGGGCGCGGCGCGTGGGACCCGACCTGGACGGGCTGGTGGGGCGAGAACCCGCCGTACCACGGGCCGGTGTTCGTGCTGACCCACCACGCGCGGGAATCCGTCCCGATGGAGGGCGGCACCACGTTCCACTTCGTCACCGACGGGATCGAGAGCGCGCTCGAGCAGGCGCGCGCCGCCGCGGGCGACCTCGACATCTCGATCGCCGGCGGCGCGACCACGCTCAACGAGTACCTCGCCGCGGGCCTCGTGGACGAGCTGCGGCTGCACGTCGGGCCGTTCACCCTCGGCCAGGGCACCCGCGTGTTCGACGGCGTGCCGCCGCAGGAGTTCCGCACGACCTCCGTGCGGCACACACCGGAGGTCACGCACGTCACGCTGCGCCGGTGACACACTGGGCCGCATGACGGTCATCTGGGCAGAGGGGCGCATGGTCGCGCCCGGCGATCCCGCGCTGAGCGCGGTGGACCACGGCATCACGGTCGGCGACGGCGTCTTCGAGACCTGCGCGGTGCTCGACGGGCAGGCGTTCGCCCTCACCCGGCACCTCGCGCGGCTCGAGCGGTCGGCGGCGGGCATGGGCATGGCGGCGCTCGACCTGCGCAAGGTGCGCGACGGCGTCGACGCCGTGCTGGCCGCCGCGCCCGACGCCGGTCGGCTGCGGATCACGGTGACCGACGGCATCGGCCCGCTCGGCTCAGGCCGCACCGACGGGCCGCAGACGGTGGTCGTCGCGGCGACGCCCGCCGTCGTCGTGCCGACGGGGCGGGCAGCCCGGTCGCCGTGGACGCGCAACGAGAACAGCCCGGTGGCCGGGCTGAAGACCACGTCGTACGCGGAGAACGTGGTCTCCCTGGCCGACGCGGTCGCCAAGGGCGCCGACGAGTCGGTGTTCGCCAACACGCGCGGCGACCTGTGCGAGGGCACGGGCTCCAACGTCTTCCTCGAGCTCGACGGCGAGCTCGTCACTCCCCCGCTGTCCGTCGGGTGCCTCGCGGGCATCACGCGCGAGCTGCTGCTCGAGTGGGGCGCCGAGGCCGGCCTGCCGGTGCGCGAGGCGAAGGACGGCGAGCTGCCCTTCTCCGTGCTGGACCGGGTGTCCGCCGGCGAGGCCCGCATGCTGCTCACGGGCTCGGTGCGCAACGTGCAGCCGACGGTGTGGCTGGACGGCGCGGACCTGGAGGTCGGCGAGCTGTCGGCGGCCGCGCGCGACCTGTTCGAGCGGAACATGCGGGAGCGGATCGACCCCTGACACGGGCCACGGTGTGGATTTCGCATCCGCGCGGGAAGCACGCTAATATCGTCCACGCACGCCCCACCGGGGCGAGCGACACGGGCGATTGGCGCAGTGGTAGCGCGCTTCGTTCACACCGAAGAGGTCACTGGTTCGAACCCAGTATCGCCCACCCGTGAGAAGGCCCCCGGACCGGCATCGCCGCCCGGGGGCCTTCTGCATGCCTCCTCGTGCCCTCCGCTGAGATCTGGTGTCACCACCGAGATCTGGCCGTGCACGGCCAGATCTCGACAGGAACGCCAGATCTCAGCAGGGGCCGGGCCGCTCTCATACAGTCGACCCGTGACCGACCCGATGCACTTCGACGCGCTCGCCGACACCTATGGGTCCGCCCGTCCGCCGTACCCGGCCGCGCTGTGGGAGCGGGTACGGCGGACGGGCCTTGCGGCGCCCGGCCGCCGGGCGGCCGACCTGGGTGCCGGCACCGGGGAGGCGACCGGACCGCTGCTCGCGCAGGGGCTCGAGGTGGTGGCCGTCGAACCGGGCGCGCACCTCGCTGCCGCGCTCGCGGCCCGGCACCCGTCGGCGGAGGTCGTCGTCGCCCGCGCCGAGGAGGCCGACCTGGGCTGCGCCGCGTTCGACCTGGCCGTCGCCGCGACCTCGATCCACTGGATGGACCTCGACGTGCTCCTGCCGCGTCTCCACCGGGCGCTCGTACCCGAGGGGCGGTTCCTCGTCTGGCGGCACGTCTTCGGCGATCCCGCCGCGCGGCCCACCGCGTTCCGCGACCGGGTCGCGCAGGTCGTCGCCCGGCGGAACACGCCGCCACGCGCGGGTGATCCGGAGGACGTCGACGCGACGGCGGCGCGACTATCGGCCTCCGGGCTGTTCACGGTCGAGGACGTCGAGGTGTACCGCTGGAGCGTCGAGCTGGATGCCCGTCAGGTGCACCGGCTCTTCAGCACGTTCAGCGACTGGACCCCGGACGAGGTCGACGAGGTCGCGTCCGCCGTGACCGACCTCGGCGGCCGGGTGCTCGAGCACTACCTCTCCTGGCTGATCGTCGGCGCACCGGTCAGCCCTGGCCCGCCCGCCCGCTGAGATCTGGTTCTCGCACTGAGATCTGGCCGTGCACGGCCAGATCTCGACGCGGAAACCAGATCTCAGCGGCCGCGAGAGTGTCGGTATCGCTCCCCGAGGACAACCGTGAGCGCCGTCAGGGCCACCGCCGTCACGACCACCGCCACGCGCCACGCGGGCAGGACGCCCCACAGCCACACCGCCGCAGTCGGGATCACCGCACCGACGAGGCAGCTGAAGTTGTGGGGACGGGGATCCGGCTTCTCCGTGACCGCATCAGGGCTCACGACGCTCGCCCGTGGGATCCCCCGGCCCGTTCCGTCGCGCGTCATGGTCACTGATCCTCGTGAGCGCCGCTGCATGCTCCGATCGCGCACGCGCCCTGGCTAGAGTCGCATCGTGCGCGTCATCTGCTCCTTCGTCGGTGGTGCCGGCCACCTTGTCCCCCAGCTCCCGTTGCACCTCGCTCTGGCCGAAGCGGGCCACGACCTCACCCTGGTCGGCCGAGCCTCGGCGGCCCGCGCTGCGCCCGCGGACGTCTACCGGCGGATCGTCGCCCGGCCCGACCGGCGCTCCCAGGTCACCGACACGATCGCGCCCCTCACGCCCGTCGACGTCGAGCACGAGCTGTCCGTGATCGAGACCTACTTCGCGGGTGATGCCGCACGACGCTCTGCGGCAGCGGTCGCCGACACCCTGGCCGACGCCGACCTCCTGGTGTGCGACGAGGTCGACTTCGGCGCGATGGCGGCTGCTCAGCGGGCCGGAGTGCCCGTCGTCGTGGTCGCGGTGATTGCCTCCGGAGCCCTTGTCCGGCCCGACCGCCTCACCGGCGCACTGGAGCACCTGGGCCGCGAACTCCGCGTCGTGCCGCCGATCCGCCCGCGCGGCGACCGCTTCGTCGTCCCGTTCGCGCCGTCCATGCGCGACCCGCGCCACCCCGCGCCGGCGGACGCGCTCTGGATGCGTCCGGCGCCCGGTCCCGCCCCACGAACGGCACCGTCGGTCGTGGCGACGCTCGGCACGGAGTTCAACACCGAGTCCGGCGACCTGTTCGACCGGATCCTGACGGCGCTGGACGGTATCGAGACGCCGGCGGTCGTCGCCGTCGGACGCGACCTCGACCCTGCCCGGTTCGGCCCGAGGCGTCCACACGTACGGGTCGAGCAGTACATCGACTTGGACGAGGCGCTCGCCGGCGCCGACGTCGTCCTCCACCACGGCGGCAGCGGCGTGTTCGTCCGGTCGGTGCTCGGCGAGGTCGCCCAGATCGTCTTCCCGATGGGAGCCGACCAGCCGTTCACCGCCGACCGCGTCCGGGACCTGGGTCTCGGCCGCGTCCTCGACCCGATGACCGCGAGCGCCGACATCATCGCCCGCACCGTCGCCGAAGTCCGTGCCGACCGATCGGTGCGGCAGCGCGTGCGGGAGGTGCGGGAGGAGGCTCTCGCGCTGCCGGAGCCGTCGGAGGTCGTCGGCCACCTGGAGCAGCTGGTCGGCTGAGGTTCTGAAGTCTGGTACTCACGTCGAGATCTGGCCGCGCACCACCAGATCTCGACGCGGACACCAGATCTCACCGCCGCCCGCGCCGGACGTCGGCGCCCGCGAGCTCTCGGCCTGCCCGGCCGTCCGCGCTGGGTTACCGTCGGGCCCCATGACCACCGATGCCATCGGGTCCCGGATCGCCAACGCCTTGTTCGACGTGCAGCCCGCCAGGGTGAGCTGGATCGCGCGGCCGTCGATCGCGCTCGTGCGCGCGATGTACAAGGGACTCTGGGTCGGGGGCCGGGCCACGATCACGCCCACCGAGTACCACTTCCACCCGAACGCGATGAACCGGGTGGCCCACGCGGGGGTCATCGACTTCGTCATCCCGCTGGTCGACATCACGGACGTCACCACGAAGTGGGGTTTCATCAGCAGCCTGGTCATCGTCCAGGCGGGCGGGCAGGAGATCCGGATCCGGTGCTACCGCGCCAAGAAGTTCGCCGCCCGCCTCCGCGCAGCAGCGGCGGCTGCACGCGGCGGCGCCTGACGGCTCGGCACGCACGCGCTCGCCGAGATCTGGTGTCCACGTCGAGATCTGGCGGTGCACGGCCAGATCTCAGCACCGGCACCAGATCTCACCGCGCGGCACCCACCGCGCGGCACCAGCCAGCAGCACCGGACGCGAGTCGCGCCCTCCGGCCGTACGGTGACGGCATGAGCCCGGCAGCCCGAGCAGTCGACCGCGCGATCGCCGTCTACCAGCACCGCGTCTCCCCGCGGAAGGGCTGGCGGTGCGCGCACGGTGTGCTCCACGGCGGCGACGGGTGCTCGGCCGCCGCCCGGACCCTGCTGGCGACCAGGGGCCTCCTCGGGACCGCTCTGCCGATGGCCGCGCGCTTCCTCGCGTGCTACCAGGCTGCCCGGATGCTGGCCCGCACCGACGTGCAGGGCGTGTGCTGCTGCGGGCCGATCCCGATCCCGTTCGGGTGGCGCTCGCCTCGCCCCTGATCGCGGGCGCCCACCCGGCGAAATCCGCACCAGCAAGCCTTTTTTCACCCGCCTTCCACCTGTGCGGGAGCGTTTCCACGCCCCGAACCGGTGACAAAAGGCAGGCTCCCTCACTAACATCCCGGTCACTGACAGTGCAGTCAGTGCCACCGGATCGAAGGAGCTCCCCATGTCCCCAGCCCGCATGCCTCGAGCCCGAAGGTTCAGACTCAGAGGACTGCTGAACGTCGCCGCCGCGTTCGGTGTGCTCGCGCTCACGGCGAGCGCCCTCGTCGTCGGCCCGCAGCCACAGACGGCGACGGCGGTCCCCGCGACGATCCCGCTGACCGTCTACAACAGCTCGGACCGGAACGACCAGGTCTGGATCTACGTGCTGGGCACGCCCGGAGAGGGCCGCCTGGGTTGGTCGGACGCGTCGGGCACGTTCCACCAGTGGCCGACGGTCGGCGGGGTGCCGGTCGACGCGCCGGACGCCTCGATCGCAGGCCCGGCGCGTGGCCAGTCGATGACGATCCAGCTGCCGAAGCTCTCGGGCCGCATCTACTTCTCGTACGGCCAGAAGCTGTCGTTCAAGATCGTGAACGACGGCCAGCTCGTGCAGCCGGCCGTCCAGAACCCGAACGACCCGAACCGCAACAAGCTGTTCAGCTGGACCGAGTTCACGCTGAACGACGACGGGCTGTGGATCAACAGCACGCAGGTCGACTTCCTCTCGGCGCCGTACCAGACAGGCCTGCGCAAGAGCGACGGCACGGTGATCAGCACCGGCATGCTCAAGCCGGACGGGTACGCGAACGTGCGCGCGGCGCTGGACGCCACGCCGGGCTGGAACAACCTCGAGCAGTTCGCGCCCGACGGCTCGCTGCTGCGCATCCTTGCGCCGAGCCACGCGATCGAGACGGGTCAGCTGGACCCGAACGTGCTGGCCTCGTACATCGACCAGGTATGGGCCAGGTACACGAACGAGACCCTCACGGTCGTGCCGTACTCGTACGATCCGAGCAAGGTGTTCCGCGGACGCGTGCAGAACGGCGTCATGCGGTTCACGGACGCCGCCGGCGCCTACGTCACCGAGTTCCGCAAGCCGTCGAGCGACTCGGTGTTCGGCTGCTACCGCGACCTGGAGGCACCGAACAACGACATCGGCGCCATCGCCCGCACGCTGTGCGCCGGGTTCCACCGCTCCACGCTGCACGCGAGCACGACGCAGCCGGGCACGGACACGTCGAACTTCTACCAGCAGCCCGTGACGGACCACTACTCGAAGTTCATCCACCAGCAGATGGCCAACGGCAAGGCGTACGGCTTCGCGTTCGACGACGTGCTCGCGCAGGAGTCGCTCGTGCACGACGGCAACCCGACCGCCGCGTACATGCAGCTCGACCCGTTCCAGGGAGCGGCCTCCCCCATCCCGGGCTCGGTCGGCGACGGCGGGGGCGGCGACGGCGGGGGCGGCGACGGCGGGAACGGGGACGGCGATGCCCTGCCGCAGGGCACGGGCTCGGTGCGCGCGGCCAACGGCATGTGCGTGGACGTGCCGTGGGCCGACTCGTTCGACGGCAACCCGCTGCAGATCGTCACCTGCTCGGGGAACGCGGCCCAGACGTGGACACGGTCGGGCTCGACGCTGAGCGCTCTGGGCCGGTGCGTCGACGTGTCCGGCGGCGGCACCGCCGACGGCACCACGGTGCAGCTGTGGACCTGCAACGGCACCGGGGCACAGAGCTGGACCTACCGGCCGGCGAGCCGCGAGCTGGTCAACCCGCAGTCGGGCAAGTGCCTCACGACCGTCGGCGGCACGCCGCAGCACGACGGCCAGCGCCTCGAGATCCGCACCTGCTCGGGCGCCGAGTCCCAGCGCTGGGCGTTCTGAGTCCGGGCCCACCGGGAACCGACGTCGGTCGGTCGCCCCGAGATCGGCACCCGCAGGGACCGATCTCGGAGCGACCGGCCGACCTCACGGGACCGAGGGCAGGCCCGCCAGGAACCGCTCCGCCACCGCGCGCCAGTGCTCGCGCGCCTCGTCGTTGCGCTCGGGCGTCGCCGTGCCCAGCAGCTGCACCACGAGCGACGCCGCGCCGTCCTTCTTCGGCTCGCTGATGACCACCACCGACTCGCCGTCGTGCCCCTTGGCGCGCCAGGAGATCCGCTTGTCGGTCCCGCTCACCCGCGGGTCGGCCGACAGGAACGCACGGACGTCGTCGTCCCCGGCGGCGAACGCCGTCCAGGCGTCCATGAGGGGCGCCATCGCGAGCGACGTCGCCCTGCTGACGCTCGCCTGGAACGTGCCGTCGGGCCGCTGCCCGGGGATGCGCCGGCCGATGTGCTGCTCGTAGGCGACGGACGCGGACTGCGCCCACCACGCGGGGTTCTCCAGGCCGGTACCGTCCAGCTCCTGCAGCACCGCCGTCGCGATGTCGTGGTGGCTCAGCCGGGCCGCGCCGATCGTCTCGAAGAACGCGAGCCACTCGTCCCAGCTGCGCCCGGTCGCGCGCTCGACGGCGGGGATCCGGGAGCTCGTCGCCATGCCGCCCATCGTGGCACGCGGCCCGTCAGTGCCGCACCGGGTAGCGCAGGTGCACCGCCCGGCGCCCCTCGACCACCACCGGGTCCTCGAGCAGCATCGGGCCGCTACGGTGTCGCCATGGAACCCGACCGCACCTGGCCGGACGGCGCCGGCGTCGTCGAGCTGCCGGACGGGCGCCGTGTGCGCGGCACGGGCCTGCGCCGCCCGCGCGACGGCGCCCCCGCCCCCGATCTTGCGGTCTACCTGCGCGGACGGGACCCGCGCGTGACGGGGTGGGAGTACCGCTGGGTGCGGTGGCCCGACTTCCGGCTGCCCGCCTCGACCGACGACGCCGTCGCCGCGCTGCGCGAGGCCCACGACCGGGCCGCCGCCGAGCGGGTCGAGATCGCGTGCGGCGGCGGCGTCGGCCGGACGGGGACGGCGCTGGCGCTCCTCGCCGTGCTCGGCGGCGTCGCACCCGCCGACGCCGTCGGCTGGGTGCGTGCCCGGTACCACCCGCGCGCCGTGGAGACGCGCAGGCAGCGGCGGTGGGTCGAGGAGACGGGCGCGGCGTTCCGTTGAGCGGGCTCAGCCCCGCGCCATGAGCTCCAGGGTGTCGATCACCCGGTTCGAGAAACCCCACTCGTTGTCGTACCAGGCCACGACCTTGACGTGCGGGCCGTCGACGCGGACCAGGGCCGCGTCGAAGATCGCCGACGCCGGCTCCCCCGTGATGTCGCTGGAGACCAGCGGCTCGTCGGAGTACTCGAGGATGCCCTTCAGGGAGCCGTCGGCCGCGGCGCGGTAGGCCGCCAGCACCTCGTCCGTGCTCACCTCGCGCGCGACGGTCGTGTTGAGCTCCACGAGGGAGCCGACCGGCACGGGCACGCGGATCGAGTCCCCCGACAGCTTGCCGTCCAGCCTGGGCAGCACCAGGCCGATGGCCTTGGCGGCACCCGTCGTGGTCGGCGCGATGTTGACGGCCGCCGCGCGGGCGCGGCGCCAGTCGCGGTGCGGGCCGTCCTGGAGGTTCTGCTCCTGGGTGTAGGCGTGCACGGTGGTCATGAAGCCGTGCTCGATGCCCGCCAGGTCGTCCAGCACGGCGGCCAGCGGCGCGAGCGCGTTGGTCGTGCACGACGCGTTCGAGACGATCACGTGCGCGGCCGGGTCGTACTCGTCGGTGTTCACGCCGTAGGCCAGCGTGACGTCGGCGCCGGCCGACGGGGCGCTGACCAGCACGCGGCGGGCACCGGCGTCGATGTGGGCGCGTGCGGCGTCGGCCGAGGTGAAGCGGCCCGTGGACTCCAGCACGATGTCGACCTCGAGCTCGGCCCAGGGCAGCTTGGCGGGCTCGCGCTCGGCGAGCACCCGGATGCGGCGGCCGTCGACGACGAGCGTGTCGCCGTCCACCTCGACCGACCGGCGCAGGCGGCCGAGCGAGCTGTCGTACTTCAGCAGGTGCGCCAGGGCGTCGGGGGCGGTGAGGTCGTTGATCGCGACGACCTCGAGCGAGCTGTCCCGCTCGAGCAGGGCCCGCAGGGAGTTGCGGCCGATGCGCCCGAAGCCGTTGATGGCGATGCGTGTCATGGGACTCCTTTCGTCGTCCCCATGCTCCGCCCCGCACGCACGTCGTCGACAGCGGCTGGAACGCCCCGCTGCGCAAGGATCGTGCCAGACATCGCGCCACCCGCAAGGATCCCGCCACTGCTCTCGCCGGGCTTGCTGCCTCCTTCGGCACCATGTCACGACACGCCCCGCGAGATCGGTCCCCTGTCGCGAGATCGGTCCGACGGCGGGCCGATCTCGCGACGTCCGACCGAACACGACGACGGGCACGGGACAAGCGACCGAGAACGCGCCCGCCCGGCCCAGGACTCACGCCGAGAACGTGTGCCGGTACTCCGTCGGGGACGTGCCGAGGATGCGCTGGAAGTGCAGCCGCAGGTTGGCCGCCGTGCCCAGCCCGACGCGGTGCGCGATCTGCTCGACGCCCAGGTCGCTGCGCTCCAGCAGCTCGCGCGCCAGGTCGACCCGGGCGCGCAGCACCCACTGCATCGGCGTGTACCCGGTGTCCTGCACGAACCGCCGGGAGAACGTGCGCGCCGACACGCGCGCGTGCCGGGCGAGGTCCTCGAGCGTGAGCGGCTCGGCGAGGTGCTCGAGCACCCACGCGCGGGTCCCGGCGAAGAGGTCGCCGAGCGGCTCCGGAACGCTGCGCGGCACGTACTGCGCCTGTCCCCCGCTGCGGTACGGCGCCGCGACCAGCCGCCGGGCGACGTGGTTGGACAGCCCGACGCCGTGGTCGCGGCGCACCAGGTGCAGGCACAGGTCGATGCCCGACGCCGCTCCCGCCGACGTGAGCACGCCGCCCTCGTCGACGAACAGCACGTTCTCGTCGACCTGCACGCGCGGGTACCGCTCGCGCAGCGCCCGCGTGTAGTGCCAGTGCGTGGTCGCCCGCCGCCCGTCGAGCAGGCCCGTTGCCGCGAGCGCGAACGCCCCGGTCGAGATCGCCGCCAGCCGCGCCCCGCGCGCGTGGGCAGCCCGCAGCGCGTCGACGACGACGGCGGGCGGGTCCGCGGTGGCGGGCGTCCGGTACCCCGGGACGAAGACGGTGTCGGCGCGCTCGAGCGCCTCCAGCCCCTGCGCCACGTGGTAGGACAGCCCGTCACCGCCGGTGACCAGCCCGGGTGCGGGCCCGCAGACCCGCACCTCGTACGGCATGCTCGGACGGTTCGAGAACACCTGCGCCGGGATCCCGACGTCGAGCGGCTTGGCACCCTCGAGCACGAGCACCGCGATCTGGTGGTTGCTCCGGTCGGTCGCGCTCACCCACCGATCGTAGGCCCGCGCGACCGACCTGCGACCTTCAGGGGATCAGGCCCTGCCGTCCCGCAGGAGGCGCTCGCTGAGCTCCCACAGGCGGCGCGCCGACGCGGGGTCCACGGCGTGCGGCACCACGGTCGCGCGCGGGTTCTGCTCGGTGGCGAAGTCCATCTCCTGCGGGTCCTCGTCGAGCGGCGAGATGTCGTTGTCCTTGAGATAGACGCCGCCGATGTCCGCGAGCAGCGGGCTCGTCGCGGCGAACACGCTCGTGCTCGCGCCCTGCTGCACCGTCTTCTTCTCGTGCTCGGGGTCGACGACGACCTCGCCCGCCTCGTCGATCAGCCCCATGGCCTGGCGCGCCGCCACGTCGAGCCAGGGCGTGCGCTCCTCGCCCGCCGGGATGTGCGGCCCGAGGTTGGTCGTGATGACGATGCCGGGGTGCACCGCGTAGCCGCGGATGCCGTCGGCGGCCCACCGCCGGTCCAGCTCGACGGCGAACAGCACGTTCGCCGTCTTGGACTGCCCGTAGGCCAGGATGCCCGTCTCGTCGTAGCCGGTCTCGAAGTGGGGGTCGTCCCAGCGGATGTCGGACGCGCGGTGTCCGCCCGAGGTCAGGTTGACCACGCGCGCGCCGTGCGCGGCCTGCAGCGCGGGCCGCAGACCCAGGGTGAGCTGGAAGTGGCCGAGGTGGTTGGTCGCGAACTGCGACTCGAAGCCGCGCGCGTCGCGCACCAGCGGGCCCGCCATGATGCCGGCGTTGTTGATCAGCACGTGCAGGGGGCGCCCGGTGGCGAGGTACCGCTCGACGAACGCGTCGATGCCCGCCGGGTCCAGCAGGTCGAGCTGCCAGGCCTCGACGCGCGGGATGCCCGCCAGCTTCTCGGCCGCGCGCTCCGGGTCGCGCGACGCGACCGTGACGGACGCGCCGGCGGCGGCCAGCGCGCGGGTCGTCTCGTGCCCGATGCCGTTGTGGCCGCCGGTGACGATCACGTTCCTGCCGGAGAGATCGATGCCGGCGAGCACGTCGTCCGCGGTGGAGAAGGCGGTGAAGCCGGTGCCGAGCGGGTGCTGCCTGTGCTGTGCCTGTGTCTGCTCTGTCATGCCCCCAGCTTGCGGTGTCGGATCCGAACTCTGAATACTTGGCGATCCGTATTTCTTGCGCGATAGTACGGAGATGGTGCCCGATCAGCTCTCCGAGGTCTTCGACCTCGTCCAGGTGCGCGGCGTGCTCTCCGGCGGGTTCGCCGTGGACGGCGGCCCCTGGGTCACGCGCGGCGCGGTCGAGGGCCTGAAGTTCTTCGCGATGGCGGCGGGCGGCGCTCGCCTGACCACCGACGGCGTCGACGAGGCGGTCGAGATGACGGCGGGCGACGTCGTCGTCCTGAACGGCCGCACGTGGATCGAGGCGCGCGGCGGGGCGGGCGGCGGGCCGCCGCGCGTGGTGGTGCCCGACGACGACTTCGCGTCGCTGCGGCTGCACGGGCCCGACCGCGCGACGGGCGACGTCGTGATCGGCGGCCGTGTCGAGCTGGACCCGGCGGGGTTCGCGCTGCTGAGCCAGGCACTGCCGCCGCTGGCCCACGTGCGCGGCGACGGCCCGGCGGCGACCAACCTGCGCGGCAGCCTGCACCGCCTGTACACGGAGGTGACGGCGCAGCGCATGGGCGCGGCGTACGCCGTCCGGCGCCACGGGGAGCTCCTGCTGCTGGAGGTGCTGCGGGCGTACGTCGAACAGGCCGCGGGTCCGGCCGGCGGACAGGTGACCGGCCCGCCGCCCGGGTGGCTGCGGCTGCTCGCGGACGAGCGCCTCCGCCCCGCGGTCGACCTCATGCACGCCGACCCGGCCCGGCCGTGGGGGCTGCCCGAGCTGTCCCGCGCGGCGGCGATGTCGCGCACCTCGTTCGCGGAGCGGTTCCGCACGGTCGCGGGCATGCCGCCGATCACCTATCTCAACCGGTGGCGCATGCTGCTCGCGCAGCGCGCCCTGCGCAGCACGGACACGCGCGTCGGCACGCTGGCCGCCGAGCTCGGGTACGCCTCGGAGAGCGCGTTCAGCACCGCGTTCAAGCGGGAGGTCGGGCTGTCCCCGTTGCGGTACCGCGCGAGCGTCTGAGCGGGCGGGGCCCGCTGCGCGACTACCTCGCCAAGTGACTACCTCGCCAAGTGACTACCTCGGCGAGCGGCGGGGTGGTGCAACGTTGACTCAGAATCACCCGGTCGCTAGCGTGGCGCCGAGATCAGAGTCGATCAGAGAGGTGCCACCCGTGGTCCTACGTCGCGTCGCCGCCCCGTTCCTCGCCGCCGTCACCGTCGCAGGCACGGCCCTCGCGGCCCTCGTCCTGCCGGGCGCGGTCGCCCCTGCCACGGCGAGCCAGAGCACCGGCACACCACCGGCGGCCGCGAGCGCCGACCCCCCACCCGGCGGCGCCCTGAACGGCACGCGGCTCATGGAGGGCACCGCGCTCTACCCGCGCGCGATCCGTCTCGAGCACGCGGGCGCCGCGAACGGCACGATCGTGGCGAGCGTCGTCACGTTCGACGACGCCGGCGGCCACGGCGCGATCTTCACGAGCACCGACGACGGCCGCAGCTTCGAGCGGGTCGGCACCGTCACGGACCCCGGCGCCGCGCGGGGCCTGTGCTGCTCGACGCTGTACGAGCTCCCGCGCCAGGTCGGCGACCTCGCGCCGGGCACCCTGCTGTGGTCGGCGTCGGTGGGCCAGGACGAGGACGAGGCCACGCGCCGCATGACCCTGCCGGTGTGGGCCAGCACCGACCAGGGCCGCACATGGGAGCACCTCTCGACGGCGGCGGTCGCCCCGACCGCCAAGGGCCTCTGGGAGCCGGAGTTCGCCGTCACCCGCGACGGACGGCTCGCGCTGTACGTCTCGGACGAGAACCAGCAGCCCGCGCACAGCCAGACGCTCGTGCAGACCACCTCGCCCGACGGCCGCACCTGGGCACCGCTCGAGAACGTGGTCGCGGCGCAGGACCCGGACCTGCGGCCCGGCATGCCCGTGGTCCGCCGTCTCCCGAACGGCACGTACCTCATGAGCTACGAGGTCTGCGGCCCGGTCGAGGACTGCAGGCACTACGTGCGCCGCTCCCCCGACGGCACCGCGTGGGGCGACCCCGCTGCCCTCGGCCACCCGGTGACGACGGCGGACGGCACGCACTTCCGCCACACCCCGAACGTCTCCTGGTACGACGACGGGTCGCCCGACGGCCGGCTCCTCGCCGTCGGCCAGATGCTGTACGGGGCGGACGGGGGCGTGCTGCCCGGCAGCGGCGCCACGCTGCTGGCCAACGACGCCGCGCCCGAGTCGCCGTGGTCCACCGGCCCGGCGCCCGTCGGAGTCCTGGACCCGTGGAACAACTACTGCCCCAACTACAGCCCCACGCTCCTGCCGATGCCGGAGCGCGGCGAGGTCCTGGAGATCACGACCGGGTACGAGGCCGAGGACGGCGCCTGCACCGCGTACTTCGCGGTGGGCGATCTGCCGGACTGACGGCGGGTACGCCGGGAAGGCAGAGCAGCGGCCCACGCCGTCCCGGACGGCGGGGGCCGCTGGGCGAGGTCGGTCCGGTCAGCGCACGGGTGCGCCGGGCCCGAGCGGGATGCCGAGCGCCCACCAGGCGAAGAACAGCAGCGTCCAGGCCAGCGTCATGCACACCGCGAGCGGCAGCGTGTACGACGCGAGCGTGCCGATGCCCGCGTCCTTGCGGTAGCGCTGCAGGAACCCGAGCGCCATGACGAAGTACGGGCTCATCGGCGTCACCGCGGTGGACCCGGAGTCGGCGATGCGGAACAGGGCCTGCGTCGTCTCGGCGGGCACGTCGAGCAGCAGGAGCATGGGCACGACGATGGGCGCGGAGATCGCCCACATCGCCGACCCGCTCGTGACCAGCACGTTGACCACGGACAGCAGCGCGAGGATCGCGAGGAACACGACCCAGATCGGCACGCCCGTCGCCTGGAGCGCCTCGGCGGAGTTGACGGCGATGACGTCGCCGATGTGCGTCCAGTCGAAGTACTCGAGGAACTGGGCGATGGCGAAGAACAGCACGAGCACGGGCGCCATCTGCCGCACGCCCTCCGCCATGAGCCGTGGGACGTCGGCCGCCGTCTCGATCGCACCGGAGAGCCGGCCGTACACGATGCCGACCAGCGCGAACAGCACGGCCACGATCGCGGCGATGCCGTCGAGGAACGGCGACTCGGTGAGGCTGCCGCCCTCGCCGCGCAGCGGGGACGCCGGGAGCAGCACCACGACGGCCAGCAGCACGACCGCGCCGAGGCCGGTGAGCAGCGCCGCCCGCAGCGCGGACCGGTCGCGCGCCGACAGCTCGAGGCCCGCGACGTCGTCCAGGTCGGCGTCAGGGTCGGGGTCGAGGTCCGGGCGCCGGGCCAGCACCAGGCGCGTGACCAGCGTGATGACGGTCGCCAGAAGCAGCGAGGAGGCGATGTTGAAGAACCAGTTGCTCACCGGCGAGACGTACGCCGCCGGGTCGATGATCCGCGCGGCCTCCGTCGTGATCCCCGCGAAGATCGCGTCGTTCGGCGTCGGCACCGGGCTCGCGTCGTACCCGGACGCGATCGACGTGTACGCCACGACGACGCCGAGGATCGGCGACTTCCCGACGGCCCGGAACGCGAGCCCGCCGAGCGGCACGAGGATGATGTAGGCGGCCGCGCTGGCCACGTGCGAGACCGTGCCGGCGAACGCGACGGCGAACACGACCCAGGACACCGGCACGCGCGACACCGAGACCTTCATGGCCGCCGCGAGGAAGCCGGTGCGCTCGGCGATCGCGACGCCCATGATGACGGCGACGATCGTGCCCATCGGACCGAAGGTCGCGAAGTTGTCGACAGCGGTCGACACGGCCATCGCTAGCCCGTCGCCGCTGAGCAGGTTGCGCACGACGACGGTCTCGCCGTCGGCGGGCGAGACGACGGAGACGCCTGCGGCGGCCAGCCCGGCGCTCGTCACGCCGAGGATCGCCGCGAGGATCCAGAACAGCCAGAACGGGTGCGGCAGCGCGTTGCCGACACGCTCGACGACCGCGAGCGCCCGCAGGACGGCGGGCAGCCGGTCGGCGTCGGCGCGCGGCGCGGAGGTGGTGCTCATGACGCGCTCCTCTGCTCGGTCGTGCCCTGCTCGGTCGTGCCCTGCCCGCGCACGAACCGCATCGGCAGCCGCTCGTCGCGCAGGAACTCCCACATCACCTCGTGGGCCTCGATGCTGTGCGTGGCGTACCCGCCGCCGGAGTAGCTGTCCTCGCCGGGCCACGTGTGGCCGCCGCCGAGCACGGCGACGTGCGTGACGTCGGCGCCGGCACGGCAACCGCGCCAGCGGGTGGTCGTCACGTCGTGCGCGGTCTGCTCGACGCGGGGCCGCGGCAGGCAGTCGTCGCGCTCGACCCAGCCGCCGACCCAGTCGACGATCGCGGGCAGCCCGCGGTCGGTGTCGCCGCCGTAGGGGATGGTGGCGTCGGCGGTGCCGTGGAACTCGATGACCGGCACCGGCCGCTCGGGCTCGCACGTGGGGTGGCCGGTGCCGTAGAGGGCTGCGGCCACCGGCGCGATCGCGGTGATCCGGTCGGACAGCTCGCACGCGAGGATCCCGGTGAAGCCTGCGCCGTTGGACTTGCCCGTCGCGTACACCCGGCGGGTGTCCACGCAGAGCTCGTCCTCGAGGGTGTCGAGCAGGTCGGTGGTGTAGGCGACGTCGTCCACGCCGGGCGCGGAGTAGGGCGCACCCTCCCACGCCTGGCGCTCGCCGTCGCCGGTGCCGACCACGCCGTTGCCGTACGCGACGATCGCGGGCAGGGCGTCCAGCCCGGAGAAGGCCTCGGTGCCGGCTCCGGTGTTGCCCCGGCCGTGGTAGACGAGCACGACCGGCCAGGGGCGGTCGGAGCGGTAGCCGTCGGGCAGGTGGAGCTGCACGGTGCGCTCGCGCCCGCCGCTCGTCAGGGTGCGCAGCACGCTGGTGCCGGGCTCCTGCTCCGGCGCGGTGCCGCAGCCGGCCGAGCGGCCGGGGTGGCTCGCGCTGCCCGACGGCGTCGTGGCAGCGTCGGGCAGCACGGGTACGGGGGCCGCGGCGGCCGGGCCGGCGATCCCGGCGAGCGCCGGGGCGGCGAGAGCGACGGCGGCGGCGAGCGCGGCGGTGCGCCGCCGGCGGGTGGGTGCGCGGCGGGGTGAGGCGCCGGGCGAGGCGGGGCGTGGTGCTGTCGTCGTTGACATGCGGATCCTTTCCGGGATGCCGTGCTGGGCAGCTCTGGACAGTTCTGGGCAGGTCTCTGGGCAGGTCTCTGGGCAGGGCGGAGCCGCACCTGGCCGGGCCAGGCGCTGCTGCGGGTCGGGACGGCCGCTAGGCGGCCTGCCACTCCTCGAGGAAGGTCGTGATGCGGTCGACGATCGCCGTGACGATCGCCGCGCCACCCTCTGCGGTGGCCCGGCGAGGGTCGCCGAGCACGCCGTTGGCGCTGAGGCGGTCGTACGGGAGGGTGAGCGTGGGCTGCGCGTGGTGGCGCGCCGCCCGGGAGACGTCGTCGAGCTGGTCGGGGGTCGTCGTGCCGGGCTCGAGCCGGTCGGTGTGCACCAGGTGCGGTGCGAGGTGGAGCATCTGCGCGGTCTCCGCCTCACCCGAGTGCCCGTGGACGGGGCTCGGGTCGAGTGCGGCCACCGCGTCGCCGGCGAGCGACGTCAGCGGCGACCACGCGAGCTGGACGCCGGGGTGGCTGACCAGCAGGTCCTGGGCGACGGTCGTCAGGGCGGCGTTGTTGCCGCCGTGGCCCGTGACGACCAGGAACCGCGTCCAGCCGTGCCGATGCAGGCTGGTCACGTACTCGCGCACGACGGCGGCGAACGTCGTCGTGGTCAGGGTGATCGTGCCCGGGAAGGCCATGTGGTGCGGCGAGACGCCGACGGGGACCGACGGGCCCACCACGACACGGCCCGTGAGCCGCTCGGCGACCCGCTCGACCACGGCCTCGGCGCGCACCAGGTCGGTGCCGAGCGCCATGCCGGGGCCGTGCTGCTCGAGCGCTCCGGCGGGCACGAGCACGACGGTGCCGCGCGCGGCCGCGTCGGCCGCCTCGTGGGTCGTCATCTCGGCGAGGCGGTACGGCGCGGTCACGGCGCGACCCCCTCGTCGGCGCCGACGGGGCCCGCGCCTGCCGGGCCCGTGGCGTCCGGGGCCCCGAAGTCGGCGGTCTCCAGCGACGCGCGGATCGTCGTGAGGTGCTCACGGGTCAGGCGCTCGGCGGCCGCCGCGTCGCCGTCCCGCACCGCGGCGAGGATGTCGCGGTGCTCCGCGTGGTCGCGCTGCCGGTCGTCGTACCGGAACCGGATCTCGGTCTGCTCGTCGGCGCGCACGTGCAGCAGCGCCTCGAGCGTCTCGCGCAGCAGGCCGTTGCCCGACGCCGCCGCCAGCTCGACGTGGAAGTTCAGCGCCGGCCGGTGGCCGTGCACCGGCGGCTCGAGCGCCGTCGCCGTCGCGGCCTCGAGGCGCTGCAGCGCGGCGGCGTCGCGGGCGCTCGCGGCCAGGGCCGCGATGCCGGGCTCGATGACGAGGCGGGCCTCTGCCAGCTCGATCACCGAGCTGCGCGTGATGCGCGGGCGGTGCGGGTTGGCGAGCACCGTGCGCTCGATCCCGGGGCCGATGTAGGTGCCCGAGCCGTGCCGCAGCTCGACCACGCCCGTGGCCTCCAGGCGGCGCAGCGCCTCGCGGACCGTGGGAGTGGTCACGGCGAACCGCTTGGCGAGGTCGCGCGAGGACTCCAGCGCGTCGCCGGGGCCGAGGCTCTCGGAGCGGATGAGCCGCACGATGTCGTCGGCGAGCTGCTCCGAGAACGATGCTCTGCTCTGAGTCATAAAGTGACTAAATCACTTAGTCGC
>DATGOB010000138.1:0-7566 GCA_036010205.1 Promicromonospora sp.
GGGGTCCGCGAGCGCCAGGGCGGCCAGGGCGCGGCCGACGTCGGCGCGGGAGACGGGGGACACCCGGCCCGTGCCCGCGGGCACGCGCAGCTCGCCGGTGCGCAGGGCGGGCCGCAGGAACGCGGCGAGGAACTCGGTGAACAGCGCGGCGCGCGCGAACGTGTACCCGCAGCCGGACGTGGCCAGGAGCTGCTCGGTCCAGCCGTTGGTGTACGCGTAGCAGAACGGGGAGGCGAGGTCGGCGTCGACACCGCTGAGGTAGACCACGTGCCCGACGCGGGCGCCGCCGGCGGCCCGGACGACGTTCTGGTGGTGCACCATCATGCGGGCGGCCTCGCCGTCGCTGGAGACGAACACCAGGACGTCGACGTCGCGCAGCGCGGCGGCAAGGGACGCGGGGTCGTCGTAGTCGGCGTACCGGGCGACGACGGGGACCGCCGCGTCCGGTGTGCCCGGGACGGCCTCGGGGCGGCGGGCCAGGGCGACCACCTCGTCCACCACGTCGCGGCCCGGGTCGGCGAGCAGGCGCACGACCTGGCCGCCCAGGGTGCCGGTGGAGCCGGTGACCGCGATCCGCACGGCGCACAGGCTACCCGGTGGCTCAACCCGGTGGCTCAACCCGGTGGCACATCCCGGTGGCACATCCCGGTGGCTCAGCCGCCGGCGCGCACCAGGCCCGACTCGTACGCGCACACCACCATCTGGGTGCGGTCACGCAGGTCCAGCTTCGTCAGGATGCGCGAGACGTGCGTCTTGACGGTCTGCTCGGCCAGCACCAGCTCCGCGGCGATCTCCGCGTTCGACAGGCCCGCGGCGACCTGCCGCATGACCTCCAGCTCCCGCTCGGTCAGACCCCGCAGCCGCGCGTCGTGCGCCGCGGGCGCGTTCGGCCGGGCCGCGTAGTCGGCGATGAGCGCCCGCGTGACCTTCGGCGACAGCAGCGCCTCGCCCTCGGCGACCACCCGGACCGCGTGCGTGAGCTCCTCGGCGGGGGAGTCCTTGAGCAGGAACCCGCTGGCACCGGCCCGCAGCGCCGAGAACACGTACTCGTCCGCGTCGAACGTCGTCAGGATGATCACCCGCGGCGGCACGCCCGGCATGGCGAGGATCGCCCGGGTCGCGTCCAGGCCGTTGACCTTCGGCATCCGGATGTCCATGAGCACGACGTCGGGCTGCGTGCGCCGCACCACGTCGACCACGCCGAGGCCGTCGTCGGCGGTACCGACCACGGTGATCCCGTCCTGCGCCTCCAGCAACGCCGCGAACCCGGCCCGGATCATCGACTGGTCGTCCACGACCAGGACCCGGATCACACGTGCCTCACGGTGGAGCAGGGGCGGTGGTGCATGCCCACCAACCTACATCTCAGGAGTGACGCGCTCGCGCGGCGGAGCGCATAGCCTGCTGCGGATGGACCGTTCCCGCCACGTGCTGCGCTCGCTGACCCGGCTCGACCTGGGCGCGACCTCGATCGCGCGCCGCGAGGTCGTCTGGCTCTGGACGCTCGTGGCGGTCGCGGCCGTCGCCCTCGTCGCCGTCGGCTGGCCCGTGACGGCCTCCGGCTACGGCGCGCACCCCGCCGCCGCGATGGCCGCCACCCTGGTGCACTGCGCCGCCGCCCTCCTGGCGATGCGCTGGCCGTGGGCCGGCCTGCCCGCCTCCGTGCTCGGGGCGCTCGTCCTCATGGTCGTCACGGCGCACGCACCCGACGGCTGGCCGTGGCCCTGGCCCGTCACCGTCCTGCTCACCCACTGCCTCACCGTGCTCGTCCTGGCCCTGCGCCACCCCTGGTACTGGGCGGCCGCGCTCTGGTTCACCGGGTCGATGATGACCGTCCTGGCACCCGCCGCCATCACCCACACCACGATCGACCGGGCCGCCGGCACCGCCGCCGTCGCCAACGGCGTGGTCCTGGTCTCCCTGAGCGCAGGCATGGCACTGGTCGGCATCATCGGCCGCCTGTGGATCCTCAGCATGGTCCGCGCCGAACAGGCCGAACGGCACAGCGCCGAGGAGTCCGAACGACGCCGCGAGCTCGAGGAACGCAACCGCATCGCCCGTGAGCTGCACGACGTCGTCGCCCACAGCATGTCCGTCATCACCGTCCAGGCATCCACCGCCCGCTACCGCCAGCCCGGCCTGCACGACGCCGTCCAGCAGGAGTTCGAGGACATCGCCACCTCCTCCCGCCGCGCCCTGAACGAGATGCGCGGCCTGCTCGGCCTCCTGCGCGGCCACGACACCGCCCCCACCGCCCCGCTGCCCGGCCTCGCCGACGTCGCCGACCTCATCGAGTCCACCCGCGCCTCCGGCGCCCGGATCACCTACTCCGGCGTCACCTCGCCCACGACCGGCTCCGCCACCGCCCCCGAGGTCTCCGAGGCCGTCGGCCTCACCGCCTTCCGCACCGTCCAGGAAGCCCTCAGCAACGCCCTGCGCCACGCACCCGGCTCCGCCGTCACCGTCACCGTCGTCCAGGACGCCGACGACCTCACCGTCCGCGTCACCAACACCGCGCCCGAGCGCACCGACGACACCGCACCCGGAGCCCGCCTCGGCCTGGCCGGCATCAGGGAACGCGTCACCGCCCTCGGCGGCACCGTCGAAGCCACCCCCACATCAGACGGCGGCTTCCGCCTCACGGCCACCCTGCCCCTGGGCGACACCCCCGACAGCTCCGCCGACCCCCTACCCGGGTAGGGGGTCCGACCGGCCCGTACTTGGCTCTCACGAGGGACGCGGACCACAAGACCCCGTCCATACCGTGACCGCCATGACGACCACAGAGGCACCGCCGAGGACCGAACGCCCCCGCCGCACCGCCCGCAACAAGCAGACCCGCGACTACTTCGACGTCGTCGAGCGCGCCACCGCCGCAGGCCTCATGGAACGCCGCATCGGCTGGTACGTCGGACGCACCCTCGTCGTCACCGCGGCACTGGCGCTCGCGCTCACCCTCCTGCTCACCCTGGGGGACACCTGGTGGCAGCTCGCGGTGGCCGCCCTGTTCGGCATCGTGTTCACGCAGGCCGCCTTCCTCGCCCACGACGGCGGGCACATGCAGATCTTCGGCTCCACGCGAGCCAACGAGTGGTTCACCCTCGTGCTCGGCAACCTCGTCGTCGGCCTGTCCGTCGGCTGGTGGAACCGCAAGCACAACCGCCACCACGGCCACCCGAACGTCATCGGCAAGGACGGCGACATCGCCACCGGCGCGCTCGTGTTCGTCCCGGGGGAGGAGGTCGGGCGCACCGGATTCATGGGCTGGGTCACCCGCAGGCAGGGCTGGCTGTTCTTCCCCATCCTGACCCTGTTCGGCCCCGTGCTGCACGGCCACTCCGTGCACACCCTCGCCACCGTCCCCAACGTCAAGCACCGCTGGGTCGAGGCCACGCTCCTGGCCGTCCGCCTGATCGGGTTCCCCGCACTCGTCCTCCTCACCCTCGGCCCGGCCCTCGGCGCCGCGTTCCTCGCCGTCCAGCTCGCCGTCTTCGGGTTCTACATGGGCGCCACGTTCGCCCCCAACCACAAGGGCATGCCCCTGCTGCCCAAGGACCTGTCGATCGACTTCCTGCGCCGCCAGGTGCTCACCTCCCGCAACATCCGCGGCGGCCGCTTCATCGAGTACGCCATGGGCGGCCTCAACTTCCAGGTCGAGCACCACGTCTTCCCCCGCATGGCCAGCGTCAACCTGCGCGCCGCACGCCCCATCGTCCAGGAGTTCTGCGCCGAGCGCGGCATCCCCTACACCGAGACCGGCCTGTTCGAGTCGTACGGCATCATCGTCGACTACCTCAACCGCGTCGGCCTGGGGCACGTCAACCCCATGGACTGCCCGGTCGTGGCCCAGTACCGGTAGCACCTCACGACCGCAGCCCTCGCCGTCGTCGGCACACCACGCCCGGAGCCTCAGTGACGAGGCCCCGGGCGTCGTCGTACGCCCACCGGTCCACCGCACCTCACGCGCACCTCACGCGCACCTCACGCGGCCGGCGCAGCCACCCCGTCCAGCAGCGCCATCTCCTCGTCCGTGAGCCGCACCGCCGCAGCAGCGACGTTCTCCTCCAGGTGCTCCACGCTCCCCGTCCCAGGGATCGCCAGCACGTGCGCACCCCGGTGCAACGTCCACGCCAGCCGCACCTGCGCCGGCGAGACCTCGTGCACGCGCGCCACCGCCTCCACCTCCGCCCGACCAGCCGGGACAGCGGCGCTCGCGGCCGCCTGGGGACCCGGCTCGACGCCCGCGACCGCGAAGAACGGCACGAACGCGATGCCGAGCCGCCCGCACATCTCCAGCACGTCGTCGGCGGCGCGCTCCGTCAGGCCGTACCGGTTCTGCACGCACACGACCGGCGCGATCGTCAGGGCCTCGGTGAGCTGCTCCGCCACCACGTTGGACAGGCCGATGTTGCGCACGAGGCCCGCGTCGCGCAGCTCGCTCAGGGCGCCGACGTGCTCGGCCACCGACCCGTCGTCCCTGCTGTGCCCGGAGCCCCAGCGCAGGTTCACCACGTCCAGGTGGTCGCGCCCGAGCTGACGCAGGTTCTCCTCCACCTGTGCGCGCAGCTGGTCGGGCCGCGCCATCTCCTCGAACGCGCCGTCCCGCGACCGGGCAGGACCCACCTTGGTCGTGATGACCAGGTCGTCCCCGTACGGCTGCAGGGCGGTGCTGATGAGCTCGTTGCTCGACCGCAGCGGCGTGAAGTAGAACGCCGCGGTGTCCAGGTGGTTCACGCCGAGCTCCACGGCCCGGCGCAGCACCGCCAGCGACACCTCGCGCGGCCGTGCCGCCTCCCACGGCATGCCCGCCACGCGCATCGACCCGTACCCGAGGCGGTTGACGGTCACGTCGCCGAGCCGCCACGTGCCCGCGGCGGCAGCGGGGGAGGAGGTGCTGGTGAGTGGGGTGTTCGTCGTCATGCCTCCAGCCTCGCCCCGCCACCGCCGTCCGCCGTCGTCGTGGCAGGATGTTGCCGAACGGGCCGCCCCGGGCTTGGCGCGGGGGAGCGGCGCGCGGCAGGATCGAGACCATGCAGACCGGACAGCCCGTCACCGTCGTGCACGGCGAGCAGGAGCTCCTTGACCGCACCCTGCACCTGTTCGCCGCCGCCACCGAGGTCGTCTGCGCCGCCAACGAGCTCGCCACCTGGGCCGCCGCCCAGTCCTCCGACGAGCTCACCGCCCTCGTGCGCACCCGCCGCCCCGGCGAGGTCACCGTGCGCAAGATCTACCGCTCCACGGTGCTCCTGGACGCGTTCGCCGCACAGGGCCTGGCCCGCGACCGCGACCGGCACGGCGCCCAGGTCCGCATCAGCACAGAGCCCATCAACGAGACCATCGTCATCGACCGCAGGGTCCTGCTCCTCGCCGGCGACCTCACCGCGGGCCGACGCGCCTACAGCGTCGTCACCCAGCCCGAGACCGTCCAGGGCGTCCTGTCCCTGTTCGAGGCCGCCTGGCGCGGCGCCACCGATCTGGCCACCTACGACGCCCGCATCGGCGAGATCCGCCAGATCGCACCCCAGGTGCTCGACCTGCTCGGCCAGGGCGTCAAGGACGAGACCGCCGCCCGCACCCTCGGCCTCGGCGTCCGCACCTACCGCCGCCGCGTCGCCGAGCTCATGGAGGCCCTCGGCGCCGGGTCCCGCTTCCAGGCCGGCGTCCGGGCACGGGAGCTCGGGCTCGTGTGAACGCTGCGGGCGCCCGGGCGCCGGGGGAGTGTCGGTGACGGGTGCCACACTGCTGCCGTGACCGAACGTGCCCCTGTCCCCACCGACGTCGTCCAGCGCCTCGCCGGGATCCTGACCCGGCTGCCCGAGTGCACCGAGCGGGACGCATGGACCGGCGTCGCCTGGAGGGTGCGCCAGGCGACCGTCGCACACGTGTTCGGGGGAGAGGACGGCCTGGTCCGCGTCACCTTCCGCGCCGAGCCCGGCGAGGTCGAGGCCTTCACCCACCTCGGCGCACCATACTTCAAGGCCGACTGGGGTGCCGACGTCGTCGGCCTCGTCCTGGACGACCACACCGACTGGGACGAGCTCACCGAGCTGCTCACCGACTCGTACTGCGTCCAGGCGCCACAGCGCCTCGCCGCACAGGTCGACCGACCGGGCCCGGTCGCGTCGAGAGACCGCGTCGAGAGATGACGGACCACGCACAGGTCGGCGCCTGGGTCGACGCCTACGAGCGCCTCTGGCGCACACCCGGCACGGACGGGCTCGCCCTGGGCAGCACCGGTCCAGGGGCTGACGGCACTCGCGACGTTCTGGGAGGACGGACGAGACGGCCCGGACGAGGACTTCACGTTGCGTTCGTCCGTGGTCGCCGTCGACGGGACGACGGCCGTGGTGCGCGTCGAGGGCGGCTACGGCTCGGGTGACCGCCGGCGTGACCTGTGGCTCCTGTGGCTCCTGGAGCTCACGCCGGACGGGCGCTGCAGGTCGTTCGAGGAGTGGCCGATCGCCGGATCGGCACCGAGCCGCGGTTCCCGGGCACTTTTCGGTAGATCCGATAATGTACATTATGTCATTCCAGCAGCCCTGACGGGTGGGATCCCGGCCTGCACCTCCTGCCCCTGCGTGCTGCCAGGCCGCGAGTTCGCGTCGAGGTCGTGAGCCCGCCCACCGGGCACCGATCTCGGCACTCCGTCACCACACATCCCCTGTGTTCGGTCCTTCGCGCCGAGATCGGTCCGTCGAACGACCGAAGTCAGCACGAACGACCGAACACGCACCGGTGGCCCGCACATGGGACCGAAGTGAGCGCCAGGCGGTGCCATATCGGGCCCCTACCCCGCGCAAACCACCACCAAACCACACAAACCAGTGTGTATAGCGCAACACAACGCTCTACAACAACGACCAAAAATCAGGACCGTACCCGGCGGATATTCCCGCGCCCGAACGCCCCGTCCGCCCTACGCTCCCGGGACATGAACCTCGCCGGCGTCTTGGACCCCACCACGCGCACCGTCCTCCTCGTCGAGGGCGAGAGCGACCGTGCCGCCGTCGAGGCCCTCGCCCGGCGTCGGGCACTCCCCCTCGGGCCAGGCCGCGTGCAGGTGATCCCCATGGGTGGTGTCACGAACCTGGGTCACCATCTCGCGGCCCTGTCCGCGCACCCCGACGTCCGGGTCGGCGGGCTGTACGACGCCGGGGAGGAGCACGTCGTGGTCAGGAGCCTCGAGCGCGCCGGCCTGCGGCCACCCGGGGACACCTCTCCCCTGCCGACCCTCGGTTTCTTCGGCTGCGAGCGCGACCTGGAGGACGAGCTGGTCCGCGCGCTCGGTGTCGAGGGCTGTCTCGCGGTGATCGCGGCGCAGGGCGCGCTGCGCAGCCTCGAACGCCTCCGGGGGCAGCCTGCTCAGCGGGGGTGGTCGACGGCGCAGGTCGTGCACCGGTTCCTCGGCAGCGGCAGCGGCCGCAAGGAGCTGTACGCGCGCCTGTTCACCGAGGCCGTCCCCGACGAGCGCGTCCCCGAACCGCTCGACGCCGCCCTGCGCTGGGCGCTCGCCGCCCCGCCCCCGGCATCGCCCACGTGACCGCGAGCGCCGTCCGGTCGGCGTCG
>DATGOB010000139.1:0-12527 GCA_036010205.1 Promicromonospora sp.
TGGGGGAGCGGGCGGCCGAGCAGCTGCTGCTGCGCGGTCAGGACCCCGACGCCCCTGCGCTCCACCTCCTGCTCACCCCGCGCCTCCTCGTCCGCCACAGCACCGGCCCCCGCCGCCCCCGCTGACCCCGGCCGGGTCGGAGGGCCCCGCCCACCCCTCACTTTCACCGCACTGTGGAACATCGCCCGCTTTCACCGCACTTTGCAACAGCGACGGTGGCCACACGACGTCGGAAACGGCCGCGACGGCGAGTCGCTACGACGGGCGCGACGTCGCGCTCGAGAGATCGTTCGGCGGGGACGAGCGGGAGGACGGCGGTGCGTCCACGGCGTGGCCGGAGGTGTGTGGAGCCCGCGGCAGGACGTGCGGTGAAGCACGGCGGCGGCAAGAGCGGTGAAGCATGACGGCGGCAGTGCGGTGAAGCACGGCGGCGGCAAGAAGTGCGGTGAAACCCGGGCCGTGTTCCAGAGTCGGTGAGACCGGGCCGTGTTCCAGAGTGCGGTGAAAGTGGCGGCTGTTCCACAGTGCGGTGAAAGTAGCGGCTGTTCCAAAGTGCGGTGAGACCGGGCCGTGTTCCAAAGTGCGGTGAAAGTGGCGGCTGTTCCACAGTGCGGTGAAACCTGGGTGGGCGGGCCCTCGTCGTCTCGGCGGGAGGTGGAGGCGGCGGGGCGGCCGTGATCGAACCGTGACCTCCGCCCGCTTCCGCCCCGGCGAGTAATCGTTTACTCTGCTGAGAAATCGATTCCTGAGTCGAGAGGACCAGGCTTCATGGGCGAGCAGGACGACGTCGTCGCGGCTGTGTCGGCGGGGGTGCGGGCGATGCGCATCGAGGCCGACGCGGTGTCCGCGGCGGCCGAGCGCGTGGCGCCCGAGCTCGCCGAGGCCGTGCGGCTGATCCGGCGCGCGCAGGGGCGCGTGCTCGTCTCCGGGCTCGGGAAGTCGGGGCACATCGGCGCCAAGGTGGCGGCCACGCTCGCCTCGACCGGCACGCCGGCGCAGTTCGTGCACGCCACCGAGGCGCTGCACGGCGACTCGGGGACGGCGACCCCCGCCGACGTCGCGATCCTCATCTCCAACTCCGGCGAGACCGCCGAGGTCAACCACTTCGCGCGGATGCTGCAGGCGTGGGGCGTGCCCCGGATCGCGATGACCCGCGACCCCTCCTCGACGCTCGCGCTGCTGTGCGACGTCCACCTCGACATCCGCGTCGAGCGGGAGGCCGACCCGCTCGGGCTCGCACCCACCTCCTCGGCGACCGTCACGCTCGCGATCGGCGACGCGCTCGCCGCCGCGCTGATGACGCTCAGCGGCTTCACGCCCGCCGACTTCGCCCAGCGGCACCCCGGCGGCTCGCTCGGCGCCCAGCTGGGAGCGGCCCGATGAGCGCCGCGACCACCGGCACCACGCCCACCGACGCCGCGCCGCGCGTGTGCGTGCTGGCGTCCTTCATGTACGACCTCGTCGTCACCGCCCCGGTGCGACCGGGCCCCGGCGAGACCGTGGTCGGCAGCAGCTTCGAGACCTTCGTCGGCGGCAAGGGCTTCAACCAGGCCGTCGCCGCGCGCCGGGCCGGCGCCGAGGTCGGCGTCATCGGCCGGCTGGGCGACGACTCCTTCGGCGAGGAGTTCCGCGCGTTCCTGCACGCCGAGGGCATCGCGGCCGACCACGTGCTCGCCGACGCGGGCTCCGGCACCGGCGTCGGCCTGCCGGTCGTCGAGGACGGCGGCCAGAACTCGATCGTCATCGTGCCGCGCGCGAACCTGCACGTCACCCGGCACGACGTCGCCGCGGCCTCCGGTGCGATCGCCGGCGCCGACGTGCTGCTCGTGCAGCTCGAGCTCCCGATGCCCGCGACGCTCGCCGCGGTCCGGATCGCGCACGGCTCAGGCGTCCGCGTCGTGCTCAACCCCGCCCCGTACCAGGAGCTGCCCGCCGACCTGCTCGCGATGGTCGACGTGCTCGTCCCCAACGAGGTCGAGCTGCGCCAGCTCGCGCACGCCGACGCCGACACCCCGGTCGCCGACGTCGCGACCGCCTGGTGGCAGGGCCGCCCCGGCGCCCTCGTCGTCACCCTCGGCTCCGAGGGCGTGCTGCTGCTCGAGGGGGACGCCGCCCCCGAGCACGTACCCGCGCTGGCGGTCGACGCCGTGGACACGATCGGCGCCGGCGACACCTTCTGCGGCAACCTCGGCGCCCGGCTCGCGGCCGGCGACAAGCTGCGCGAGGCCGTGCTGCGCGCCAACGCCGCCGCGGCGCTCAGCGTGCAGCGGCACGGCGGGGCGCCGTCGGCACCGCGCGTCGACGAGGTCGACCACCTGCTCGGCCGCACCGACCACGCACTGGCATGACACGAGGAGAGAACCGATGACGACCGACCACCCGACGCCCGCCGGCGCCGGCCGCTACGGCGGCTACGGCAGCAGCCTGCGCGACCTGCCGCGGCTGCGCGAGCACCGCCGGATGCGCGTGTCGAGCTGGGACGTCACCGGCGGCAACGACGACCGCCTCACCGTCCAGCCCGGCGAGACCGTCACGCTCGCCGACATCCGCGGCGCCGGCTCGGTCAACCACATCTGGGTGACCGTCGCTCCGCTGCGCCCCGCCGGCCCCGACACCGCCGACCACGACTACCTGCGCCGGCTGGTGCTGCGGATCTACTGGGACGACGCCGCCGAGCCCAGCGTGCTGGTGCCGCTCGGGGACTTCTTCGGCGTGGGCCACGCCCGCAGCGTCAACTTCGCCTCGGCGCCGCTGCAGATGAGCCCCGAGGACGGCAAGGGCTTCAACTCCTTCTTCCACATGCCGTTCGCCACCCGCGCGCGCTTCGAGCTCACGAGCGAGTGCGAGTCGGAGGCGATGGCGTTCTACTACTACATCGACTACGACGCGTTCGCCGAGCTCGAGCCCGGCCTGGGCCGGTTCCACGCCAGCTGGAACCGGGAGAACCCGACCGACGGCGTCGAGCAGGGCTCGATGACCAACCCGGAGTTCCTCTTCGGCGGTCACAACATCGGCGGCGAGGGCAACTACACGATCCTCGACACCGTCGGCCGCGGCCACTACGTCGGGTGCGTCCTCAACGTCACCAACCTGCGCCACACCAGCGACTGGAACTGGTACGGCGAGGGCGACGACATGATCTTCGTCGACGGCGAGCCGTGGCCGCCGCGGCTGCACGGCACCGGCACCGAGGACTACTTCAACACCGCGTGGTGCCCCAGCCAGGCCTACGCGGCGCCGTACCACGGCATCACGCTGCCCGGTGGCGAGAACTGGTCCGGCCAGATCTCGCTGTACCGGTTCCACGTCGAGGACCCGGTCACGTTCACGTCCTCGATCCGCGTGACGATCGAGCACGGCCACGACAACCGCCGCAGCGACGACCTGTCCTCCACCGCGTACTGGTACGCCGAGGAGCCCGCCCGCGGGCTGACGCTGCTGCCGGTCGAGCAGCGGCTCCCGAGGCTGGCATGAGGGCGGTGCGACGGATGACGGCGGTGCTGGCGACGGTGGGCGCGACGGCGCTCGCGGCCTCGTGCGCCGGCGGCGGGGGCGACGGCGTGGAGCTGAGCACCGACACCGACCGCCCGTTCGTCGTCACCGGGGTCAGCGGCGTCACCCAGGTCGCGCAGCTCACCGGCCCGGGAGCGATCAACGACACCGAGTCGGTCGCCGTCGCGGGCACCGACCTCGGCTCGATGGTCAACGTCGACGACGTCACCTACCTGGTCTTCGGCGACACCTTCGGCACCCGTGACCCCGGCACGACCGGGGGCGGCGGCGGCAACTGGCGCTCCAACGCCATCGCCTACACGACCGACGACGACCCGAGCGACGGCCTGACCTTCGACGGCTGGGTGCTCGACGACGTCGGGCTGGCCGCCGAGGTCGCCGTCGGCGACAAGCACCCCAACACCGGCGGCGGCGAGGTGACGAAGATCCCGACGTACGGCTTCGCCGTCGACGGCGCGATCTACCTCTACTACATGTCGGTGACCTTCTGGGGCGAGCCGGGTCGCTGGGACGCCGACCACGCCGGGCTGGTCCGCAGCACCGACGACGGGCAGACATGGGAGGTGCTCGAGGCGCCGCGCTGGCCGGGCGAGGGGAACTTCGTGCAGGTCGCCGCGGTGACCGTCGACGACGGCGGCACCGACCACGTCTACCTCTGGGGCATCCCGTCCGGCCGCTTCGGCGGCGTGCAGCTGATGCGGGTGCCCGCGACGACCGAGGCGGTCGAGGACATCGACGCCTACACCTACTTCGCCGGCATCGACGCCGACGGCGCCCCGACGTGGTCGGCCGACATGGGCGACGCCGTCACGGTGCTCGACCGGTCGGTCGGCGAGCTCTCGGTGATGTACCACGAGCAGACGCAGCGGTGGCTGCTGACCACCATGGTCGACAACGGCGACGCCGTCCTGTTCGAGGGACTCACCCCCTGGGGTCCGTGGAGCGACCCGCACGTGCTGACGACGCAGGCCGAGACGCCCGGGCTGTACGGGCCCTACCTCAACCCCCGCTACGTCAGCGACGACGGCCGCACCCTCTGGTTCACGCTGTCGATCTGGGACCCCTACAACGTCTTCTGGTACCGCGCAGAGCTGGAGACCGCCCCTGGCTGAGACACGAGAACCGACACCCGCACCCGATCACGACCCACGCACCACAACCACCGAGCACCCCCACCGTCATCGAGGAGGATGGCAGATGCGCATCAACAGGTTCCGAGCAGCAGGGCTGGCAGCCGCTGCGGGCGCGCTCGCGCTCACCGCGGCCTGCGGGTCCGGCACACCCGGGCAGCCGGCCGACACCGGCGGCGACGACGCCCCCGAGGGCGCCACCACGGTCGAGTTCTGGCAGCTGAGCTTCCAGGACGTCGAGAACGAGTGGTACGAGGCCGCCGTCGACGCCTTCAACGAGTCCCAGGACGAGATCCACGTCAACCTCACCCAGGTCCCCGGCGACGCCTGGGAGCAGCGCATGACGGCGGCCCAGGCCGCCGGCAACGCGCCCGACATGTACACGATCGCCTACAACGGCGTCGTCTCGGCCGCCACGACCGGCCAGATCACCTCGCTGTCGCCCTACATCGGCGACGACGTGTGGTCCGACGTCCAGGAGGACGTGCTGGCGTCGATCTCGGTCGAGGGCGAGCACTACGCGTTCCCGATGCTCGTCGAGCCCTCGGCGGTGCTCTGGTACCGCACCGACCTCTTCGAGGAGGCCGGCATCGACGGTCCGCCCACGACGTGGGAGGAGCTGCAGGACTACGCCGCCCAGCTGACGACCGGCGACGTCTACGGCTTCGGCGCCGCGCAGTCCGCGGGCGACATGGGCTGGAGCACCTGGGGCCTGCAGTGGAACGTGGCCGGCCACCTGCCGATCAGCGACGACTGGAGCGAGGCGCAGGTCGGTGACGAGTACGCGCCGCTGCTGCAGGCGTGGCAGGACATGTACAAGGCCGGGTCGATGCCGCAGCAGGCGCTGGCCGGGTACGCCGACGCCAACCCGCTCGGCGAGGGCCACCTCGCGATGAACATGGGCGGCTCCTGGTTCGCCAGCGTGCTCATCAACGACTTCCCGGAGATGCTCGACAACATCGGCGCCGCGCCGATGCCGAGCTTCCACGGCGACCCGGAGGCCCCGACCGCCACGCTCGGCGGCTGGACGTGGGTCGTCGATGCCAAGAGCGAGGTCCCGGAGGAGGCCGCGGCGTTCATCGAGGCCACCCTCGGCGGCGGTGACGACGAGCAGCTGCTCGAGTACTTCGCCGGCACCCAGTTCTCGAAGTACTCGCCCCGTGCGAGCGTCAACGAGGCGCTGATCGAGGCCGCGGCGTCCTCGGAGAACCCGTGGGCGGCGACGATCGCCGAGCAGATCGTGCCGTTCTCCAAGCCCGAGGCGTCCTACCCGTGGGACATCTCGATGGCGTTCGCGACGGCGCTCGAGCAGGCGATGCAGGGCACCGACGTCAGCACCGCGCTCGCCGACGCCGAGGCGGAGATCAACCGGCTGATCGAGGCCAACCAGCTGGCGGGCACGGCTCCCCAGCCGTGACCTCTCGGCTCCGGTCCGGCCGCGCACGGCGGCCGGGCCGGAGCCGCGCCACCGACCACGAAGGAGGTCGACGATGACCCAGACGGTCCAGGCCGAGCCCACGACGCTCGGCACCGCTGCGGCACGCCGCCGCGGCCGGCCCAGCAGGAAGCAGCCACGGGCGCGCACGGGCATGAACGCCCGCAGCAACAAGATGGCGTACCTCATGCTCGCGCCGGTCGTGATCCTGCTGACGATCTTCGTCGTCTGGCCGGTCGTCTACGCGGTGTACCTCAGCTTCTACAACTGGAGCTTCTACACCGACCCGATCCCGGTGGGCTGGCGCAACTACATGAACGTGCTGGGCGACCGCACGTTCATCGAGTCGGTCGGGCGGGGCCTGCTGTTCGCGGTGATGGTCGTGCCGGTCCAGCTCGTCATCGCGTTCCTGTTCGCGAGCCTCGTCAGAACGGTCAGCGGCCGGGTCGCGACGCTGCTCAAGGTGAGCATCTACATCCCGACGATCGTCTCCGGCGTCATCGCCTCGATCATCTTCGTGCTCATCTACAACTACCAGGGCGGCATCCTCAACGCGTTCGTCGGGCTGTTCGGTGTCGAGAAGCAGGCGTGGCTGGGCAACGTCTCGACGGCGCTGCCGGCGCTGGCGGTCCCCGCGATCTGGCTGGGCCTGGGCATCTGCTCGCTCATCATGCTCGCGGGCATGGTCGACATCCCCGCGACCTACTACGAGGCGGCGGACCTCGACGGCGCGAACTGGTTCCAGAAGACGTTCTTCGTGACGATCCCGCTGATGAAGAACATCTTCCTGTTCCTGCTCATCACCGGCTTCACCGCGGCGGTCCAGCAGTTCGAGCTGCCGCTGGTGATGACCGACGGCGGCCCGCTCGAGCGGACCCTGCTCCCGAACCTGTACATCTTCCAGCACTTCCGCAACGACACCTACGTCGGCTACTCGATCGCCGCGGCGATCCTGCTGATGGTCGTGCTGGGCAGCATCTCGGCGGTGATCTTCCGGGTGCTCAACTCCGAGAAGGCGGTGGACGGCTGATGGCGGTCGACACTCCGGTGACCGCACCGGCGATCAGCGAGATCGGCAGGACGACGCGGCGGCAGCGCGGCCGCCGCGACACCGGCGCCAAGGGCGTGGCGGTGCTGACCGGCAAGATCGCCGCCGGCGCCCTGCTGGTGCTGCTCGCGCTGTTCCCGCTGGCGTGGATGGTGATCGCGGGCTTCAAGAGCCGCACCGAGGTCGTCGCGACACCGTTCCAGTTCTTCCCCGAGGTGTGGCGCGTCGAGAACTACCAGCAGATCCTCGCCGACCCCGAGTTCGTGCGGTCGATGAGCGTGACCTTCGGCGGGGCGATCCTGTTCACGCTCCTCTCGCTGACCGTCAACTCGCTCGGCGCGTACGCGTTCGCCCGGCTGGAGTTCGCCTTCAAGAACGTGCTGTGGGTCTACGTCATCACGACGATGTTCATCCCCGGCATGGCGATCCTGCTGACCTCGTTCGTCGTCGTCACCCGGCTGCGGATGCTCGACACGATCGCGGTGCTGGTCATCCCGGGCGCGGCGTCGGCGGCGCACCTGTTCTTCATGCGGCAGTACTACCTCAACGTGCCGATGGCGCTCGAGGAGGCCGCGACGCTCGACGGCGCGTCCAAGTGGGGCATCTACCGCCACATCTTCCTGCCGATGAGCAAGCCGGTGTTCGTCGTGGTCGGCATGACGTCGTTCCTCGCGTTCTGGAACTCCTACGTGTGGCCGATCATGACGATCACGAGCCGAGACCTGTACCAGATCCAGCAGTTCCTGGCGACGTTCCGCTCCGAGCGGGCCGCCGAGCTGGGCATGCTCATGGCGGGCTCCACGCTGGCCGCGCTGCCGGTGATGATCCTGTTCCTCGTCTTCCAGCGGCACATCATCGGCGGCATCAAGATCGCGGGGCTGAAGTAGACGCATGGCGAACGCGCGCGAGCTGAGCAACGAGGAGGGCCCGCACGTCGCGATGCCGCTCGGCGGCATCGGGACCGGCAACGTGAGCATCTGCGCCGACGGCGCGCTGCGGCAGTGGCAGCTGCACAACATCGGCAACCACCGCGGCGACCTGCCGTACTCCTTCCTCGCCCTGCGGGTGAGCCAGTGGGAGCCGCCGTTCGACGCGGTACGGGTGCTGCAGGCGCCGGCACCGCTGCGCAGCACGGACACCCCGCTCGTCAACGACGACCTGGTGCCGCGGTGGCAGCGGCGGCTGCTGGCCCGGCACGGCGGGGTGCAGCGGACCCGGTTCCGTGCCACGTACCCGGTGGCGGAGATCGACTACGTCGACGACACGTTGCCCGTGCAGGTCTCGATGGAGGCCTTCACGCCGATGGTGCCGCTCGACGTCGAGACCAGCTCGTTGCCGGTCGCGATGCTGACGGTGTCGGTCACCAACGTCAGCGACGTCCCGGTCAACGCGTGGCTCGGTGTGGCGATGCAGAACCCGCTCGGGATCGACGGCACGCTGCAGCCCGACGGCGTCCGGGCGCCCGGCTACGGCGGCAACGTCAACCGCGTGGACCGCTCCGTCGTCGAGCAGGCGGGCGGGGACGGCGGCGGGCACGCCCGCTGGACGCACCTCGTCATGGAGAACCCGTCGCTGCCCCAGCGGCACCCGGGTGCGGGCCAGGTCGTGGTGAGCGCCGACGCGCCGCTGACGACCGCGCTGCCGCACTGGAGCGCGCCCGAGCAGTTCCTCGACTTCCTGCGGCAGCGGCAACCCTTCGGGCCGCACGACTGGGCGCACGTCCCGCCGGACATGGCGGACCCGCAGCCCACCGCGTCGTGGACGAGCGCTGGGCCGAGCCCCGAGGGCAGCACGTGGAACGGCGGTCTGGCCGCGCAGGTGCACGTCCCGCCGGGGGAGACGCGCCGGGTGCGGGTGAGCCTCGCGTGGTGGCTGCCGAACCGGTACGCGAACTTCACCCAGTTCGGCGGCATCAGGCCCGAGTGGGGCACCGAGCCGCAGTGGCTCGGCAACCACTGCACGACGCGGTTCCGCGACGCGCGCGAGGTCGCCGATCTCGTGCACCGGGACTGGGACGACCTGCGCGAGCGCACCCGGGCCTGGACGGCGACGCTGCTCGACTCGGGCCTGCGAGACGACGAGGTCGAGCACCTCGCGGCGCAGGCGTCGATCGTGCGCAGCCCGTCGTTCTTCCGCGTCGCCACCGGTGAGGTGTACGCGTTCGAGGGCGTCCAGGGCGCGTCGACGACCATGTGGTCGGGCGACGTCGGCGGCTCCTGCCCGCTCAACTGCACGCACGTGCTCGCCTACGCGCAGGGGCTGGCGCGGCTGTGGCCCGAGCTCGACCGCAGCATGCGCGAGACCGAGCTCGACGTCATGCAGGCGCCCGAGGGGTTCATCCCGCACCGGGTGATCCTGCCGACGTCGCTGGGGCAGCTGTGGGACCGCCCGATCGGAGGCCCGGAGGAGCCCGCGCTCGACGGCATGCTCGCCTCGGTGCTCAAGGTCTACCAGCAGGTCCGCAACGGGGTCGGCGAGGAGTGGCTCGCGCGGTACTGGCCCAAGGTCGTGCGGCTCATGGACCACGTGGCGCGGCGGTGGGACCCGGAGGAGACCGGGATGCTGCACGGCATCCAGCCCTCGACGCATGACATCGACCTCGCGGGCCTCAACACCTTCATGGGCACGTACTGGCTGGCGGCGCTGCGGGCCGCCGAGGAGCTCGCGCGCACCGTCGGGGACGACGCCAGGGCGCAGGCGTGGCAGCAGCGGTTCCGTGCCGGCAGCGCCGGGTACGACCAGGCGCTGTTCACCGGTGCGTACTACCGGCAGGTCCTCGAGGACGGCGACCCGGTCGCGTTCCAGTGGGGCGAGGGCTGCTTGTCCGACCAGCTGATCGGGCAGTGGTGGGCGCACCTGCTCGACCTCGGGTACCTGCTGCCGCGCGACCACGTACGGACCGCGCTGCGGTCGGTGGTCGAGCACAACCTGCGCCCGGACTTCCACGGCTTCGAGCACCCGTACCGCACCTACGCCGACGGCGACGAGAGCGGCCTGGTCATGTGCTCCTGGCCCACCGGCGGTCGCCCGGAGATCCCCACGCGCTACTGCGACGAGGTGTGGACCGGCATCGAGTACCAGGTCGCCGCGCACTGCGAGATCGAGGGCCTGCACACCGAGTCCCGCAGGATCCTCGACGGCGTGTGGGGCCGCTACGACGGCCGTCGCCGCAACCCGTACAACGAGATCGAGTGCGGCGACCACTACGTGCGCGCGCTCTCGGGGTGGAGCGTGCTCGAGGCCCGTACCGGGCAGCGGTGGGACGCCCGCACCCGCACGCTGACGCTGCGCCGGCCGACGCCGGGCACGAGCTGGCCCGTGGTGCTGCACGACGGCTGGGGCGCGGTCCGCGCCGAGGAGGACGGCGCGCTGCGGCTCGCCTGCACCGCGGGGCACCTCGCCGTCGACCGGCTGCGTCTGGACCTCGACGACGCGCGCGAGGTGCAGGTCAGGCTCGCGGCGGGGGAGTCGGCGGTGCTCTGAGCGCCGTCAGCGGGCGTTCGCCAGGACCGCCGGCGCGATCGGTGTCGCCGTGGCGTCGCACGCCTAGTGGGAGCACGTGAGAACCTCCGACGTGACGACGGCCGCCGCAGCGGACCACGAGGCAGGAGCAGCACCCATGACCATCACCATCCAGCGCGTCGAGAACGGTGCGCTCGCCGTGGCGATCGTCCTCGCGATGGTCGCCACGCAGCAGCCCTGGTGGCTGCTGCTCGCCACCTTCCTTCTCGTCGACGTGTCCGCTCTCGGGTACCTGCGCGGTCCCCGCACGGGTGCGCTCACCTACAACCTGGCCCACAGCTACATGGGCCCGGCGCTCGCGATCGCGCTCTACCTCGTGCTGCAGCTGGCGGGTCGCCACGTCCTCTGGCTCGCGCTGGTGGCCGCGTGCTGGGGCTTCCACGTCGCGGTCGACCGCGCCCTCGGCTACGGGCTCAAGCTCGAGGACTTCCAGCACACGCACCTCGGCCGGATCGGCCGGCGGCAGCCCGAGCCGGTGTGACCGGGCGGCGCGTGGACGCCGTCGGCGGCCGGGTCCATAGTGGGCGCATGGCTGAACCCAAGACCCGGCCCACCGACGTGCCGGTCACCGACTTCCTCGCCGGCGTGACCCCGGCCGTGAGCCGCGAGGACGGCGTCGCGCTCGCGGCGCTGATGAGCGAGGTGACCGGCGTCGAACCGGTCATGTGGGGGCCGTCGATGATCGGCTACGGCAGCTACCACTACCGCTCGCCCACCAACCCGCGCACCCACGGCGACTGGCCCAAGGTCGCGTTCTCGCCCCGCACGACCTCGCTGGTCCTGTACGGCATCAAGGACCGCCCGGAGGCGCAGCAGCGGCTGCCGTCGCTCGGCTCCTACAGCGAGGGTGCCGGCTGCGTCTACGTCAAGCGCCTGGCCGACGTCGACCAGGCGGTGCTCCGCGAGCTCGTCGCGATCGCCTTCGCACGCCCCGACGACGACTGAGCGGCGTCACCCACGCCGGGGCGACGCCGCTCGCGGTGGCGCCGCAATCAGGAGACGGCGCGGGTGACCAGCTCGCGCACCCGACGCTCGACGTCGTCGGTCCACGCGGTGATCGCGAACGCGGTCGCCCACATGTCGCCGTCGTCGAGGTGGGCCGGCTGCTCGAAGCCGAGCGTCGCGTACCGGGTGCCGAACTTTGCGGCGGGCTGCACGAACACGACCGTCTTGCCGTCGGCGTTCGCGAAGCCGGGCATGCCGTAGTAGGTCTTCGGCACCAGGTCGGGCGCGACGTCGCTCACGACCGCGTACATGCCCTCGGCGATCTGCTTGTCGGTGCCCTCGAGCTTGTCGATCGCCTCGCGCACCGCTGTGGTGCCCGCCTCGCGGTTCTTGCCGGCCTTCGCCTGCTCGCGCAGCTCCTTCGCGCGCTGCTTGACCGCCTCGCGCTCCGCCTGGCTGAGTCCGTCGGCCGTCGTCTTCTGCGCCATCGTGCAACCTCCCTCTCGTTCCAGGGGTCCCCCCTGCCTGATGACAACGACGCTACGCAGCCGAGCGTGCCGGTGCTTCTCGATTCCTGCTCGGCTCCGGCGAGCCGTGTCGAGAACGGTCCCGGGAGGTGGCGACGGTCGGGCATGCTCGGCGCATGACGGCGACCACCACCCGACGCCCAGGTGCGCCGGCGGCCCTCCGGGCGGCGGTCGCGGTCAGCCTGCTCGCCTGCGTGGCGAAGATCGCCGCGGACTCCTTCGACGTCGGCTGGCTCGGCTACGCGCAGTGGCTGTACCTGCCGCCGCTGGCGGTCGCGCTCGTGCTCGCGGGCGGGGCGCGCCGCCGCCGGGGCCGCTGGTGGCTGGCCGGGCTCGTGCTGTCCTGGCAGGGCGACGTGCTCGGCGGCACGGACTTCCTGCTGCTGCTCGGCTGCTTCCTCCTCGCG
>DATGOB010000140.1:0-5506 GCA_036010205.1 Promicromonospora sp.
GTAGACCGGGTCGGCGTCGCCGATCTTGTAGCAGACCGTGGTCAGCAGGCCGTTCTCCGAGGCCACCTTCTCCGTGCCCGTGTTGAGCAGCATGAAGTTGCCGGTGCCGTAGGTGTTCTTGGCGGTGCCCACCTCGAAGCATGCCTGGCCGAAGGTCGCAGCCTGCTGGTCGCCGAGGATGCCCGCGATCGGCACGCCGGGGACCATGCCGCGGGGCCGGCCCTCGCCGTACACCTCCGACGACGAGCGGATCTCGGGCAGCATCGACAGCGGGATGCCCATGTCCGCGGCGATGTCCTCGCGCCACGACAGGGTGTCGAGGTCCATGAGCATGGTGCGGGAGGCGTTCGTGACGTCCGTGACGTGCACGCCGCCCTCGACGCCGCCCGTCATGTTCCACAGCACCCACGAGTCCGTGTTGCCGAACAGCAGGTCGCCGCGCTCTGCGGCCTCGCGGGCCCCCTCGACGTTGTCGAGGATCCACTTGACCTTCGGCCCGGAGAAGTAGGTGGCGAGCGGCAGGCCGACGACCGACTTGTACTTGTCGGGGCCCTCGGAGCCGCCGAGCTCGTCGACGATCGCCTGCGTGCGCGTGTCCTGCCAGACGATCGCGTTGTACACGGGCTTGCCCGTGGTCCTGTCCCACACCACGGCGGTCTCGCGCTGGTTGGTGATGCCGATCGCCGCGAGGTCCGTGTGGTTGATGTTCGCCTTCGTCAGGGCGAGGCCGACCACCTGGCGCGTGTTGTCCCAGATCTGCTCGGGGTTGTGCTCGACCCAGCCCGCCTTCGGGAAGATCTGCTCGTGCTCGAGCTGCCCGGTGGACACGATGGTCCCCGCGTGGTCGAAGACGATCGCCCGGGTGCTGGTGGTGCCCTGGTCGATCGCGAGTACGTAGTCAGCCATCGGAGTTGACTCCCTTGTCTGTTCGGGGGGTGTCTGCGTGGGGGACGGTCAGGCGGGGCCGGTCACGAGATGGCCGCGGAGAGCAGGCCGCCGAGCGCGCCGCCGAGCAGCGGGCCCACCACCGGGACCCACGAGTAGCCCCAGTCGCTCGAGCCCTTGCCCGGGATCGGCAGGACGGCGTGGGCGAGGCGCGGGCCGAGGTCGCGGGCCGGGTTGATGGCGTAGCCCGTGGGACCACCGAGGCTGGCACCGATGCCGACCACGAGCAGGGCGGCGGCGAGCGGGCCCAGGTCGCCGGGCCAGTTCGCGAACGACAGGACGATGAACACCAGCATGAACGTGCCGAGCACCTCGGTGACGACGTTCCAGCCGTACGAGCGGATCTCCGGGCCGGTCGAGAACACGCCGAGCTTCACGGCCGGGTCGGCGTCCTGGTCGAAGTGCTGCTTGTAGGCGAGGTACGCGAGCACCGCACCGATGAACGCGCCGACGAGCTGCGCGATCCAGTAGACCAGCAGGTTGCCGAACGTCGCGGGGACGCCCTCGGCGAACTCCTCGGCGCCGCTGGACAGGATGCCGAGCGTGACGGCCGGGTTGATGTGGCCGCCCGACTTCATGGACACGAACACACCGGCGAAGACCGCGAGGCCCCAGCCGAAGTTGATCATCAGCCAGCCGCCGTCGAACCCCTTGGTGCGGGGCAGGATGGCGTTCGCCACCACGCCGGCACCACCGAGGATCAGGATCATGGTCCCGAGCAGCTCCGGTACGACGATGTCCGAGAATGCGTTCATCGCTGACTCGCTTTCTGCCGACAGCGTTGTCGGCGTCCGGGGGTGAGTTCCTCAGCTCTTTTCGTGGTGCGGCGGCTCAGCTCCGCAGCGGCTGCCTCGCCGCGACGTCGGGCGTGGCCTGGCGGGCGCGCTCGGCGGTCTCGTCGTCGGGCGCGTCCTCGGCCACCCGCTCGGCCTCGATCCGCGCCTCCCAGGCCCGGATCTCGCGCTCGGTGTCGGAGGCGTCCCAGCCCAGCAGCGGGCCGACGACGGCGGCGACCTCCTCCGCCGCTGCGGTACCGCGGTCGGGGACCTCGTAGACGAGGCGGGTGCGGTGCGCCAGGACGTCCTCCAGGTGCAGGGCGCCCTCGTGGCTCACCGCGTAGTGCACCTCCGCGCGGAGGTACGCGGGGGCGTTCTCGAGCGGCACGGCGAGCGACGGGTCGGCGTCGCACAGCTCGACGATCTCGGCGAGGTTGGCGCCGTACCGGTGCAGCAGGTGGTCCAGCAGCGGCGGCGACCAGCCGAACCGCTTGCCCCACGTGCGCGCCTGGCGCTGCACGGCCCGCAGACCGACGGCGCCCGTCAGCGGGATCTGGTGCGTGATCGACGGCAGGGCGGCGGACCGCTGGCCGATCGCGAAGTCGACGGCGTCCTTCGCCATGACGCGGTACGTCGTGAGCTTGCCGCCGGCGATCACGGTCAGGCCCGGCGTCGGCGACGCCACGGTGTGCTCGCGGCTCACCTTGGCGCTGCTCGTGCCCTCCTTGGTGCCCGGCTGCAGCAGCGGGCGCAGGCCCGCGTAGGTGCCGATGATGTCCTCGCGGGTCAGCGGGTGGGCAAGGACGGCGTTCGCGTGCTCGAGCACGTAGTCGATGTCGGCGCTCGTGGCGACGGGGTGCGTCGGGTCGAGGTCCCACGGGGTGTCCGTCGTGCCGATGATCCAGTACCGGCTCCACGGGATGACGAACAGCACGGACTTCTCGGTCTGCAGGATGAGGCCGGCGTTGCCGCGGATGCGCTCGCGCGGCACCACGAGGTGCACCCCCTTGCTCGCCAGCACGCGCAGCCCGCCCTCCGAGCCCGCGAGGGCCTCGGTCTCCTCGGTCCAGACGCCGGTCGCGTTGATGACGGCCCGCGCGCGGACGGTGATCTCGCGGCCGGTCTCGAGGTCGACCACGACGGCGCCGTTCACGGCACCCGTCGCGCCCTGCGTGAGGCTCACGACCTGCGTGCGGCTCGCGGCGTGCGCGCCGTAGCTCGCCGCGGTGCGCACGAGGGTGGCGACGAGGCGTGCGTCGTCGACCGAGGCGTCCCAGTACTGCACGGCGCCGACGGCGGCGTCGTGCGCGAGGTCCGGGAACTTCGCCTCCATCTGGCTCTTGCTCAGGTGCCGGTGGAACGGCATCGGCCGGCGGCCGGGCGTGAGCGTCGCGAGCACGTCGTACAGCGCGATGCCCGTGCCCACGTAGGCCCGCTCCCAGACGCGGTGCTCGAGCGGATACAGGAACGGGACCGGCCGCACCAGGTGGGGTGCGAGGTCCCGCAGGAGGAGGTCGCGTTCGGTCAGCGCCTCGTGGACGAGCTCGAAGTCGAGCATCTGCAGGTAGCGGAGCCCGCCGTGGACCAGCTTGCTGCTCCGGCTGGACGTGCCCTGCGCCCAGTCCTGCGCCTCGACGACGGCGGTGGACAGGCCGCGTGTCACCGCGTCGAGCGCGATGCCCGCGCCGGTGACGCCGCCTCCGATCACCAGGACGTCGAGCTCTGCCGACGGGCTCACGCTGGCCTCGAGGGCCGCCAGCGCTTGCGCCCTCGCTTCTGCGGTCAGCCGTGTGGATGCCATGCGCCAAACACACCACGCCTTCCGGTACTTGGCAACACCTTTGCCGTGTCTGGTGGGGTGTGTCGGGATGTTCTCTTGCTCACGTCCGGGTGACATCCAGAGTCGGTCAGGCAATATGCCCGGTTTGCCGGGCCGTGGGGGGTGTCGCGAGCGGGCGCCCGGCGTCGCCGTCCGTCCTGTGCACGCGCGGGGTGCGCGCGACGGCTGCCGCCGTAGGGTGACGCCGTGACGACCTCTCCGGTGCCCGCGGCCCCACTGATCCGGCCTGCCCTGCCCGCCGACGTCCGGACCATCCGCGACCTCGTCGAGCCGCTCAGCCGCGAGCGCATCCTGCGTCCGTACGAGATGGTCGGGTACTACGAGGCGGTGCAGGAGTTCCTCGTGGCGACCGACCCCGCGGCGCCGTCGGACGCCCCGGCGATCGGCTGCGGCGCGCTGCACGTCATGTGGGACGACCTCGCCGAGGTGCGCACGCTGGCCGTGCACCGGGACTGGCGCGGGCGCCGCGTGGGGCACGCCCTGCTCGAGGCGCTGGTCGACCGGGCGCGGGCGCTCGGGCTGCGCCGCGTGTTCTGCCTGACCTTCGAGGTCGGCTTCTTCGCCGCGCACGGCTTCCGCGAGATCGACGGCACGCCCGTGACGCCGGAGGTCTACGCCGAGCTGCTGCGCTCGTACGACGAGGGCGTCGCCGAGTTCCTCGACCTCGCGCGGGTCAAGCCGAACACGCTGGGCAACAAGCGCATGCTGCTGGAGCTCTGAGCTGCTCGGGGTGCTGCTCGGGGTGCTGCTCCGGTGCGGCGCTCAGGCGAGCGGGAGGTGGAGGCGGCCTGCCTCGTCCTGCTCGGCGAGGCCGTCCTCGACCAGGCCGGCGATCGCGCGGTCGAGCTGTGCGGCGTCGGGCCACGAGGCGGCCAGCACCGCGCGGTGGACGGGCTCGTCGGCCTGGCGCAGCTGCGCCATGACCCGGCCGCGCGCCTGGCGGTCGGTGCCGGTCCACGCCTGGGTGCGGCGCCGGTCCGCGTGCGCGTCCGGCGGGTACCCCGCGCGGCGCCACGCGCACAGGTCGGCGACGGGGCAGGCGCCGCACCGCGGCGACCTCGCCGTGCAGACCAGGGCGCCGAGCTCCATCGACGCCGCCGCCCAGCGCGCCGCGTCCGTGTCGCCGTCCGGTGCGACGGCGGTCGCCAGGGCGCGTTCCGCCGCCGTGTACGACGGCGCGGGCAGGGCGTCCCCTGCCAGGGTGCGCGCGAGCACCCGCCGCACGTTCGTGTCGACGACGACGGACCGCCGTCCGAACGCGAACGCGACGACCGCGGCCGCCGTGTACTCGCCGATGCCGGGCAGGGCGCGCAGCTCCTCCTCGGTGCCGGGCACGACGCCGCCGTGGCGTTCGACGACCGCACGTGCGCACTCCTGCAGCCGCAGCGCTCGCCGCGGGTAGCCGAGCCGCCCCCACGCGCGCAGCACGTCGGCGGTCGGGGCCGCTGCGAGGTCGCCGGGCGTCGGCCACTGCTCCATCCAGGCGCGCCACGCCGGTTCGACGCGGACGACCGGCGTCTGCTGCAGCATCACCTCGCTGACCAGCACGCCGTACGGGGTGCGGTCGGCGACGCGCCAGGGCAGGTCGCGAGCCGCGCCCTCGAACCAGTCGACGACGGTGGCGCGCAGCTCTTCGTGCCGGACGGCGGTGCCGGTCCCGTCGCTGTCTGCCCTCGGACCCCGCATCGCCTCCGCAACCGTCACACCCCCATCCTGCCCCACCCTCCCCGCCGAGGTAGTCATGGGGCGAGGTAGTCATCTGGCGAGGTAGTCATCTGGCGTACGCCGGGTGACTACCTCGCCTCATGACTACCTCGCCAAGTGACTACTTCGCCTCATGACTACCTCGTGTCGTGGACGGGTGACCGACTTGGCGGCGCGGCTGCGGCCGACGCGGGGGTGCACGTCGTATTTTGAGGACGCGGACGGCGTCACCGCACGTCAC
>DATGOB010000141.1:0-2202 GCA_036010205.1 Promicromonospora sp.
GATCGCTCAGCCGTGCGTCGACGTCAAGGACAAGGCGTGCATCGAGGAGTGTCCCGTGGACTGCATCTACGAGGGCAGCCGCTCCCTGTACATCCACCCGGACGAGTGCGTGGACTGCGGTGCCTGCGAGCCGGTCTGCCCGGTCGAGGCCATCTACTACGAGGACGACGTCCCCGACGAGTGGAAGGACTACTACCGCGCCAACGTCGAGTTCTTCGACGAGATCGGCTCGCCCGGCGGCGCGGCCAAGATGGGCCTCATCGAGAAGGACGACCCGATGATCGCCGCCCTGCCGCCCCAGGCCTGACGGCGCCGACCATGGGCCTGCACGACCTGTCCGACCTCTCGTACCCCTGGGACGCGATCGACGACCTGAGGACGACGGCGGCCGCGCACCCCGGCGGGCTGGTCAACCTGTCGATGGGCACGCCCGTCGACCCGACGCCCGACGTCGTGCGGCGCGCGCTCGAGGCGGCGTCGTCGGCCCCCGGCTACCCGATGACGGCGGGCACGCCGGAGCTGCGTGCCGCGGTGGCCGGCTGGTTCGCCCGGCGGCGCGGCGTGCCGGACCTCGGCCCCGCGGCGGTCGTGCCGACGATCGGCTCCAAGGAGCTCGTCGGCCTCCTGCCCTCCCTGCTCCGCCTGGGCCCCGGCGACGTGGTCGTGCTGCCGTCCGTCGCCTACCCGACGTACGTGGCGGGGATCCGCGCGGCCGGTGCCACGCCGCTGGCCGTCGACGACGTGGCCGGCTGGGCCGGGCGCACCGACGTCCGCATGGTCTGGGTCAACTCGCCCGGCAACCCCACGGGCGAGGTGCTCGACGTCGCGGCGCTGCGCGCCGTCGTCGACGCGGCGCGCGAGATCGGCGCCGTCGTGGTCTCCGACGAGTGCTACGCCGAGCTGACCTGGGGTTCCACCGAGGCGCCGTCAGTGCTCGACCCGCGCGTGTGCGGCGGCTCGCACGACAACCTGCTGGTCGCGTACTCCCTGTCCAAGCAGTCCAGCATCGCGGGCTACCGGGCCGCGTTCCTGGCGGGCGACCCGGCGCTCGTCGCGGACCTCACGCAGACCCGCAAGCACCTGGGTCTCATCGTGCCCGCGCCGGTGCAGGCCGCGATGACCGCGGCGCTGTCCGACGACGCGCACGTCGCCGCCCAGCGCGCGACCTACGGCGCCCGGCGGCAGCTCCTCCTGGACGCGGTGGTCGCGGCGGGGTTCGTCGTCGACGGCTCGGAGGCGGGCCTGTACCTGTGGGTCGCCTCCCCGGAGGGCCGATCCGACCGGGAGGTCGCAGAATGGTTCGCGCGGCGCGGGATCCTCACCGCGCCGGGACGCCTGTACGGGGACGACCGGCACACACGTGTGGCGCTGACGTCGACTGACGCGCAGATTGCCGACGCTGTGTCACGCATCACACAGGCTTGACCGACGGATTGGAAAATCCAGAGCAAGGCGCGATACTGTCGTGCCCCAGGTCGACGCTGCCCCGACAGCCTTCTTTCGCCGCAGCGTCCCTCGTGCGCCTCCCAGGAAGGAAGACATGACCTCCACACCGGTGGACGGCTCGAGCCGCGTCGAGCTCGCCGTCGACGGAACCACCCACACCCTGCCGGTCGTCCACGCGAGCGAGGGCAACGACGGCATCGTGGTGTCGTCCCTGCTCAAGGACACGGGCCTGGTCACGGTCGATCCGGGCTTCATGAACACGGCCTCCTGCGAGTCGTCGATCACCTACATCGACGGCGACGCCGGCATCCTGCGCTACCGCGGGTACCCGATCGACCAGCTCGCCGAGGGCTCGACGTTCCTCGAGGTGGCCTACCTGCTCATCTACGGCGAGCTGCCGAGCGCCTCCGAGCTGGACAGCTTCACCGAGCGCGTGAACCGGCACACCCTGGTGCACGAGGACTTCCGCACCTTCATGGGGACGTTCCCGCGCAACGCCCACCCGATGGCGGTGCTCGCCTCGGCGGTCAACGCGCTGTCCACGTTCTACCCCGAGTCGCTCGACCCGACCGACGAGGAGCAGGTCGACCTGGCCACCGTGCTGCTCCTGGCCAAGACCCGCACGATCACGTCCTACCTGCACCGGCGCCGCGTGGGCGAGCCGCTGCTGTACCCGGACTACTCGCGCGGCTACGTCGACGACTTCCTGCGCATGACCTTCGCGACGCCGTACGAGGCCTACGAGGCCGACCCGGT
>DATGOB010000142.1:0-43185 GCA_036010205.1 Promicromonospora sp.
CTCGACGACGGCCGCGGGCGCGCTGACCACGCCGAGCGCCGCCAGGAGGAACGTCACCGAGTGCGCGAGCGTGAACGACGTCGCGGCGAGCACCACGTCCCGCAGCCGGCGCGAGCCGACGATCAGCGCGACGAGGAACAGGAGGTGGTCGGCCCCCAGCAGCAGGTGCTCGGCGCCGAGCAGGAAGAAGTGGCCCATCCGCTCGTACCAGTGCTCGACGGTCGAGAACGCCGGCGTGCGCTGCGTCAGGGCCGCACCGCCCGTGACACCGGCGAGGTCGTAGTCGAGGATCGTCGTCGTGCCGGTCACGTAGCCCTCGTCGTCGGCGAACAGGGTGCTGCGGACCTCGTGGTCGACGGGGTCTGTGCGGCCGGCGGAGGCGGTTTCGGCGGGCGGGCACGTGTGGTCCAGGACCAGGACGGCGTACGGCACCCCCTCGCGCTCGGTCACCCGGGGCAGGCCGACCTGCTCCGGCGCGCAGGGGACGCCGTCGGCGGACACCGTGAACCGCTCGGTGACGTAGCCGAGCACGGTCGCGGTGTGGTCCGCCAAGGGCTTCGCCAGCGCCGCGGGCTCGTCGCTCGTCTCCCAGACGGCCATGCCCTCGTCGAAGAAGGCGGGGTCCTCCGCGTTCTCGGCCGCGGAGACGACGAGGAGGTCGTACTCGAGGCCGAGCTCGGTGCGCACGACGCCCGGTTCGGAGGTCGTCGCGTCGGCGTAGACGGTGGAGGTGAAGCCGTGCGCGGTGGCGGGCGGCCCGAGGGCGGGCAGGAGGGCGGCCGCTGCGACGAGCGCCGGTACGACGCGGGCCGCACCCGAACGGCGGGCGGGGACAGGGGTGGCCGAGGGCCTGGAACGGTATGGCACGCGCCGCACCTTGCTGCACCGGGATGAACGCCGGGCCAACGCCGGACGACGACACGGTGCCGGCGGCGCCCGGTCAGCGGCCTCGTGCCCTGCGCCGACGACGGCGGGCCGCCGCGGCCTGCTCCTCGGCCTCCTCGATCTCCTCGTCCACGGCGGACAGCTCGTCCGCGACCTCGCCCGCGGCGGACCGGGCCTCCTCGACGGCGCGGACAGCGGTGTCCCGCTCGGCGGTCAGCCGCTCGATCTCCGCCTCGAGCCTGTCCACCTCGGCCTGCGCGTCCTCGACGGCGGCGTCGGCCGTCCGCTTGCGGTCCTGGACGTCGTCGCGGCGCTCCTCGAGCCGGTCGAGCAGGGCGGCGCTCTCCTCGACGTCGCGCTCGGCGGCCTGGAGCTCGGGGTCGGGGCCGGGGTCAGCCGCTGCGGATCCGGACTTGCTCGATCCGGACTTGCCCGATCCGGACTTGCCCGGCCTCGGTGCCTTCGAGCGGCTCGGTCGGCTCGCGGGCGACGTTCCTGACGCGGCGGAGCGCTCGCCCTCGTCCTCCGCGTCCTCCTCGCCCTCGTCCGGGTCGCGCTCGTCTCCCTCGCCGTCGCCCGGGTGGAGCACCACGAGCTCGGCCTCCTCGCCCTGCTCGTCCACGATGCCGAACCCGACGTGCTGCAGCGCCCGCGCGAGCCGCCCGGCCCGGACGGCGGTGCCGGCGTCGGGGTCCATGACGGCGGCGGTGAGCGTCTCGGTGAGGCGGTCGAGCACGGCCTGGGACACGCGTCGCCCGCCGACCTCCCCCGCCTCGCGCACCGACCCGACCAGCCCCTCGACCCGCTCGCGGCGCAGGTGGTCGAGCGCGCGGATGCGGCCGCGGTCGCGGTCCGCCGTCGCGGCGCGCAGCTCGTCGCCGAGGTCGGTCAGGGCGGCGACCTCGTCGGGTCGGTCGCGCACCACCTGGTTGACGACCCACGCGGCGACCGTCGGCTTCGCCAGGCGCTTGATCCGCCGGGCGCCGAGCCGGTCGCCGTCGTCCGCGGCCCGCCGGGCGGCGGCGTCCCGGGCCGCGACGAACTCGTCGAGCGGCCCCGCGTAGAGGGCGTCGACGGCGTCGTCGAGGTCGGTCGGCTCGGCGGGCACGTCCCTACCGTGGCACGTGCCCGCCGTGTCCCGCGACCGCCGCGCCGGGTGGGGGCGCTCGGCGGCCGGTCAGCAGTGGACGCTGAACGGCCGGTCCCGGAACCGCTGGTCGAGGAACGCGATCACGCCCGGAGCGCCGGTGACCATGGTCGACACGTGCTCGCCGAGATGCCACTCCCACTGCACGTCGGCGCCGGCCGCGCAGTACTCGTCGCGCAGCGCGCGGGCCTGCCCCGGGGCGACGATCTCGTCGAGCAGACCGTGGAAGAGCCGGATCGGCACGTCGGGCGGGTTGGCCCCGAGCCGGTTCTCGGCCAGGCGCGCCTGCCACGCCGGGTCCTGCAGCGGGTCGGTCGTCGTGAACATGCCGATGTTCTGGAAGGCGTGCGCGAGCGTTGCGTCCACGCAGGCGTCCCGTTCCTTCTCGTACGTCCTGCGGCCGCGCTCGTTGAGGTACGACTCGAGGTCCAGCTCCGGGTAGGCGGCGTCCAGCCCGTAGGCCGCCAGCAGCAGGAACCCGAAACCGACCTGGCCGTCGAGCCCCTCGGCGACCTCGGTGAGGTCTGCGGGCACACCACCCGCCGCGACGCCCACCAGGTCGAGCTCCGGCGCGTACGTGGGCTGCAGCTCGCCCGCCCACATCGCGCCGCCGCCGCCCTGCGAGTACCCGGAGAAGGCGACCTTGCCGCCTGCCTCCAGACCGGTGGCGTCCAGGGTGGTCGCCGCGCGCACCATGTCGATCACGGCCCGCCCCTCCGACTGCCCGACGACGTAGGTGTGCATACCCGGCGTGCCGAGCCCCTCGTAGTCGGTGACCACGACGGCCCAGCCCTTGAGCAGCATCGGCTCGATGAGCGGGCGCTCGTAGTCGAGCCAGCGCGACGGCGCGCACGTGTCCCCGACGCCGCGGGTCCCGCTCGCGACCGACACGACGGGCCGCGGCCCTTCGCCGCGCCACCGCACGGTCGGCACGAGCACCCGACCGGTGACCGCGATGTCCTGGCCCGTCGCGTTGGTCGAGTGGTACATGACCAGGTAGTTGCGCGCGCTGAGCTGCCGCGGCTCCTCCCGCCAGCGGATCACCTCGCCGTCGGCGCCGTCGGGCAGCGGGTCCGGTGGCGTGTAGAAGTCGTCGAGCGCAACCCCCTGGTCGGGAACGAGCGGGAGGCCGGGGCCGCCGAGCGAGGGGGCCGGCTCGAACAGGTCGGGAGTCGGGTCGACCGCCGGGAACCGGCCGGCGTCGGGGCCGTCGTCCGAGGTGCGCAGGGAGCCGGTCGCTCCGGATGCGGCAGCCGCGGTCGCCGGGACCGCGGCCAGGGCGGGCAGGACGAGCGCCGTGAGTCCGGCGACGACAGCACGGCGGGCGCGGCCGGTCCGCCGTCGGGACGCTCGGGAAGGGGTGGGCGCGGTGGGCTCAGGCAGCATTGGATCTCCTCGTCGAGGTCCTCGGGCGCACGTCCTCGTGCCCCGGGCCCGCACAGGGCCGCTACTGACTCTAACCGCAATAACCCCAACAGCAACCCCACCCGCCGAGGTAGTCACCTGGCGAGGTAGTCACCTGGCGAAGTAGTCGCGTGGCGAAGTAGTCGCCCGAGCGTGCCTGACTACCTCGCCAGGTGACTACCTCGGCGGGAGCGGGGTGGGAGCGGGGCGGGGTGGGGCAGGGGGCTGCGCTCCACGCGTTCCACGAGGGATGCGACAGCAGCCGCCAGCGGCACCAGCACCAGGTTTCCGAGCAGCATCGTACGCAGGAACGGCACGCCGGCGACGTAGCTCGCCAGGAGCCCGTCGAGGGTCTGCGGGTACAGCCCGTCCATCAGCCAGACGCCGAAGTTGGTCCAGGCGAAGAACCACAGCGACCCGCCGACGCCCACACCGAGCGCCGCGGCGTACCGGGCGGGCCCGCGCAGGCGCCGGGCCAGGATCGCGACGACGCCGACCACCGCCCACGCCGACCAGGTGAACCACAGGATCTGGGTGTTGCCGAGCACGGCGTCGCTCACGGCCACGACCGCGAACGGCACGACGGCCGCCCAGCGGTTGCGCAGCAGCAGCGCTCCGAGGAACGTCGCAGCGGTGGCAAGCTCCAGGTTCGGCGGCGCGCCGAGGTCCGGCGCCACGAGGCGCCACAGCACCGCCGCCGCCAGCACGAGCAGCACGACGGCGGGGCGCCACCAGCGGCGCGCCAGCTCCCCGACCGTCAGGTCTCGGCTCAGCACCTCTCGGCTCAGTACGTCTCGATCGTCCACGTGATCTCCTGACCGTCCTCGGTGTCGAGCATCCCGGCACCGACCTGCGCGGGTACGCCGTCCACCGACAGCGACCAGAACTCGTTCTCCGCGTCGTCGGCGGTACGGCCGTTGATCGAGGTAACGAACGCGTTCTCCCCTTCGCCCGTCAGCTCGGCCGTCGGGTCCTCCTCGAGCAGCAGCTCGAGCGCGGTGGCGCCCGTGCGGCCGGGGTAGCTGAACGTGTCGGCGCCCCGCTTGCGCTCGTCGCCCGACGCCGACGGCGTGCCCGACGGCGCCGCTGAGCGCTCGCTCATCACCGGGGGCGCGGTCGAGGCCGGCCCCGGCTCGGTCCCGTCCCCGCACCCGGCGAGCAGACCCGCGCCGAGCAGCACGACGGCTGCCGCACGCACGAGCCGGGGCGGGCGGAAGGAAGTGGTGTTCACGCCCGCGAGTCTAGGTCGGCGTCCGCCGCTCGGCGCCGCCGTCCCACTCCTCGGGTCAGACGTCGATCCGCGACCGGTCCAGCTCGGCGGCGCCCTGGATGAGGAACTCCTTACGGGGCGCCACGTCGGTGCCCATGAGCAGCTCGAACGCCCGCTCCGCGGCCTCGGCGTGCTCGGCGGTCACACGGCGCAGGGTGCGGTGGCGCGGGTCCATGGTCGTCTCCGCGAGCTGGTCGGCGTCCATCTCGCCGAGGCCCTTGTACCGCTGGATGTCCGGCTTGTAGCGCCGACCGGCCTTGTCGAGCTTCTTGAGCGTCGCCCCCAGCTCGGCCTCGGAATACGTGTAGATGTACTCGTTCTTGCGCCGGCCCGAGCCGATCACCTCGATGCGGTGCAGCGGCGGCACGGCGGCGAACACGCGGCCCGCCTCGACCATCGGCCGCATGTACCGGTAGAAGAGCGTCAGCAGCAGGGTGCGGATGTGGGCGCCGTCCACGTCGGCGTCGGTCATCATGATGATCTTGCCGTAGCGGGCCGCCTCCAGGTCGAAGGACCGGCCGGAGCCCGCCCCGAGCACCTGGATGATCGCCGCGCACTCGGCGTTGCGCAGCATGTCGCTGATCGACGCCTTCTGGACGTTGAGGATCTTGCCGCGGATCGGCAGCAGGGCCTGGAAGTCGCTGGAGCGCGCGAGCTTCGCGGTGCCGAGCGCGCTGTCGCCCTCGACGATGAAGAGCTCGGAGCGGTCCACGTCGTTCGACCGGCAGTCGGCGAGCTTGGCGGGCAGCGACGAGGTCTCGAGCGCGTTCTTGCGGCGCGAGATCTCCTTCTGCTTGCGCGCCGTGATGCGTGCGCGCATCTCGGCCACGATCTTGTCGAGCAGCAGCGAGGCCTGCGTCTTGTCGTCGCGCTTGGTCGACGTGAGACGCGCCTGGATCTCCTTCTCGACGACCCGGGAGACGATCTGGCGCACCGGCCCGGTGCCCAGCACCTCCTTGGTCTGTCCCTCGAACTGCGGCTCCGCGAGGCGCACGGTCACCACGGCCGTGAGACCCGCGAGCACGTCGTCCTTCTCGATGCGTTCCGCGCCGTCCTTGGTCGAGACCTTGAGCTTGCGGGCGTTCGCCTCGACGTTCTTGCGGATCACCTTGAGCAGGCCCTGCTCGAAGCCCGTCAGGTGGGTGCCGCCCTTGGGGGTCGAGATGATGTTGACGAACGAGCGCACCTCGGTGTCGTAGCCGGTGCCCCAGCGCAGCGCGACGTCGACCTCGCAGTCGCGCTGCACCTCGCGCGGCGTCATGTGGCCACGCTCGTCCAGCACCGGCACGGTCTCGGTGAAGGTGCCGGAGCCCTGCAGCACCCAGGTGGCCGTCACGGGCGTGTCGGGCGCGAGGAACTCGACGAAGTCCGCCGCACCGCCGTCGTGCCGGAAGACCTCCTCGTGCGGACCGGCCTCGCCGGGCGTGCCCGGCAGACCCCGCTCGTCGCGGACCGTGATCTCCAGGCCCGGCACGAGGAACGTCGTCTGCCGCACGCGCGTGACCAGCTCGTCGTAGCTGAACACCGCGGTCTTGGGGAAGATCTGCCGGTCCGCCCAGTAGCGCACCCGCGTGGCGGTCCTGCCGCGCGGCGCCTTGCCGACGACCGCGAGCTCCGAGCGCTCGACGAACGGCTGGAACGGGGCGTCGGGGCTGGGCCCGGACGCCGGGTCGTCGTACACGCCGGGCTCACCCCGGTGGAACGTCATCCGGTAGGTCTTGCCGCCGCGGTCGACCTCGACGTCGAGGCGCGCGGACAGCGCGTTGACGACCGACGCGCCGACGCCGTGCAGGCCGCCGGAGGCCTGGTAGGAGCCGCCGCCGAACTTTCCGCCCGCGTGCAGCTTGGTGTAGACCACCTCGACGCCGCTCAGCCCCGTCTTCGGCTCGATGTCGACGGGGATGCCGCGGCCGTCGTCCGACACCGTGACCGACGAGTCGGCGTGCAGCACGACGCCGATCTTGGTCGCGTGGCCTCCGAGGGCCTCGTCGACGGAGTTGTCGATGATCTCCCACAGGCAGTGCATCAGGCCCCGGGAGTCGGTGGTCCCGATGTACATGCCGGGACGCTTGCGTACCGCCTCGAGGCCCTCGAGGACGGACAGGTGGCGTGCGGTGTACGACTCGGACGTTGCGGTCACGGCGACAGCGTAGACGAGGTCACCGACATCCCCGGTCAGGCGCTCCGCGCCGGGGCCGTGGCACACCGACTCGCCCCGATTTCACCCGTGACGGAAATTACCCTTTCAGCGCAATTGGGGGCGGATGGCACCACGAGTGTGAGTCACGCCGCTATGCTCGCAGCGAACCGGCCCCCGGAGTCGGCATGAACTGTCCGAGCGAATGGTTGGATGGAGATGTGACGACCATGACGACCGAACCGCTCACCGCCCTCGACCGCTGTGACCGCTGCGGCGCGCAGGCTTACGTGCGCGTCGTTCTGCCCGTGGGCGAGCTGCTCTTCTGCGGCCACCACGCCCGCGCACACGCGTCCGCCTACGCGGACGTCGCCACCCACGTCCAGGACGAGACCGACAAGCTCCACGCGGAGCACGGCCAGGCCTGAGGCCTCGCCGACCGACCAGCCGGACACACACAGACCTCCACACACCGCGACGGCGGTGGGTCACCCACCCGGGTGGCCCACCGCCGTCTGCGCGTCCGGGGTCAGGACCCCGCGAGCTCGGCGACCTCCTCGTCCGACAGCGCGCGGTCGAAGAGGCGCACGTCGTCCACGTCGCCGCGCAGGTGGTCGACCTCGTCGCCGCCGTACTGCGCACGGCCGACGACCAGCGGACCCTCGGTGGCGGGCGCGGTGCAGACGTCCTGCGTGGCGACCCGCTCGCCGTCAACGTAGAGCGTCAACGTCCCCGCCGCCGCGTCCCGCACGCCCGTGAGGTGGTACCAGCGGCCCGGCTCCGGCTTCGTGGGCGACAGAGCGCGCGTGCCGACGAAGCTCATCGCCCAGCGCTCGTCCTGCCCCGAGTACTGCAGGAAGAACGCGCTGTTGCTGCCGGTGTCCTGGCTGACCACGGTCTGGAAGCCGTTGTCGGCCACGTCGAGCCGCGCCCACGCCGAGACGCTGTACGAGCCGTCCGTGCGCACGAGGCTCCTGCCGGTGTTCGCCTCGCCCGCGCCGTCGAACGACAGAGCGCCACCGGACACGCCGTCGGTCCAGGTGGTGCCGGTCAGGGTCGCGTCGGCACCACCGACACCGTCGCCCGCCACGGTACCGCTGCCCTCGTCGAAGGCCCACGCGTGCACCCCGGAGAGGCCCGGGGTGCCCGGGTCGACGACGGGCGGCTCTCCCCCGCTGCCGTCCGCGCCGGCGATGATCGACTCGTTGACCTCGCGCACCTGCCCGAAGTCCATCTTCTCCACCTGCCTGTCGTAGGTGAAGAAGCCGTTGACCTCGTGCTCCACGTCGGTGATCTGCGTGTAGACGGACCCGCTGATGCCGCACTGCAGCGCGGCCGTCAGCACGTCCTCCTGGTTCTCCACGTAGCGGCGGGTCAGGGTCGCGACGTCGGGCGTCATCTCGTACGCGTGGCCGTCCTCGAACCACATGTGGTCCTCGACCTCGAGGCCGAACCCGCCGTGCTCGCCGTCCATCGAGGCGCGCGTGGCGTCAGGGACGGGCTGCCCCGGGCCGACGTACGCGTGCCAGTCGAGCACGTCGCCCTCCCCGCTGTCGCCGAGCGAGTCGCAGCAGTTCACGCCTGAGTGCGCGTCGACGAGCCGCGACGGGTCCTGCTCCTTGACCTCGCGCGCGATCCGGCCGGTCGCCTCCTGCGACCACTCGCCCCAGCCCTCGTTGAACGGGATCCAGCCGATCACCGAGGTCCAGCTCGAGTGCTGGTCGACCATCTCGTGCAGCTCCCGCTCGAAGCGCTCCTGCGCCTCGACGGGCGGGCGGCCCGGCTTCATCGACGGCATGTCCTGCCACACCAGCAGGCCGAGCCGGTCGGCGTGGTAGAACCAGCGGTCCGGCTCCACCTTGATGTGCTTGCGCACCGTGTTGAAGCCGAGCTCCTTGTGCTGCTCGAGGTCGAACGCGAGGGCCTCGTCCGTCGGGGCGGTGTAGATGCCGTCCGGCCAGTAGCCCTGGTCCAGCGTCGACAGCAGGAACAGCACCTCGCCGTTGAGCGTGACGTGGTTGCGGCCGTCCTCGCCCTTCGCGACACCGATCTCGCGCATGCCGAAGTACGAGCCGACGGTGTCGACCACGCGCCCGCGGGCGTCCCGCACGCGTACCTGCAGGTCGTAGAGGTAGGGGTCGTCCGGGGTCCACAGGTGCGCGTCCGGCACCCGGACGGCGAGCTCGTCACCCACCGCGCCGCCGGCCCGCGCGACGACCTTCCCCTTGCCGCTCCCCTTGCCGTTCCCCTTGCCGTTCCCCTTGCCTGGACCCGCCGCGCGGACGACGACGTCGACCCGCCCGCCGGCCGCCGCGTCGCTGCCCTCGACGGTGAGCGCGAGGGTGCTCGTGTCGACGTCGGGCGTCATGTCGAGCCGGACGGCGTGCGCCGCGGCGACGGGCTCCATCCAGACCGTCTGCCAGATGCCGGAGGCGCCCTCGTAGAAGATGCCGCGGTCGGGCACGTTGCGCTGCTTGCCGACGGGCTGCCACGTGTCGTCGGTGCGGTCGGTGACGCCGACCAGCACCTCCTGCGGGCCCGACGCCGTCAGCGCGTCGGTGACGTCGGCGGAGAAGCGGCCGTAGCCTCCCTCGTGGTGCGCCACCTCCTGGCCGTTGACCCACACCGTGGCGGTGTGGTCGACCGCCCCGAAGTTGAGGATCACGCGCTGCCCGCCGGTGCGCCACGACGGCGGCACCTCGACCGTGCGCCGGTACCACATGTGGTCCTCGTGCCGGTCGATGCCGGACAGCTCCGACTCCGTCGGGTAGGGCACGAGGATCTGCTCCGCGAGGGTCTCGCCGAACGGCGGCTGCTCCCCCTCCTGCGCGCCCGCGAACTCCCACAGCCCGTTGAGGTTCTCCCACCGGTCCCGCACGAGCTGCGGGCGCGGGTACTCGGGCAGGGCGTTGTCGGGCGTGACGTCCTGCGTCCAGGGGGTCGGCAGATGGGCGTCCGTGACCGGCCAGGTCGCGTGCCCCGCCCCGGGCGCCGACGGCGCGGCCGGCGCGGACGTGCCCGGCACGACGGCGAGCACGGCGCCGGTGGCCAGCGCGAGGAGCGCGCCACCGAACCGTCGTCGTACGACACGGCCGGGTGGAGGGGTGGGAGATCCGTAGGAGCGTCTGCGGTACGGCCTGCGGAGCGACATCGGCGTCACCTTCCTGGTCCGACACTGGACCGAGCACTGGGACCGAGCACGAGCATCATTGCCAGGAGACACCGTAATCGTGGGTGAAGTGTCTGCCTAGACCCCTATTCCGCACATTGGAATACGGGCAAGCGGTGCACGACGCCCACCGACACGGAAAGACGCCGGGTGCGGCCCCTGAGGGGGCCGCACCCGGCGTCCGTCGCGACGACGTCAGGTCGCCGTCAGTCGAGGTAGTCGCGCAGCACCTGGGAGCGCGACGGGTGGCGCAGCTTCGACATCGTCTTGGACTCGATCTGACGGATGCGCTCACGCGTCACGCCGTAGACCTTGCCGATCTCGTCGAGCGTCTTGGGCTGGCCGTCCTGCAGACCGAACCGCATGGAGACGACGCCGGCCTCGCGCTCCGACAGGGTGTCGAGCACCTGGTGGAGCTGCTCCTGCAGGAGCGTGAAGGACACCGCGTCCGCGGGCACGACCGCCTCGGAGTCCTCGATGAGGTCACCGAACTCGCTGTCGCCGTCCTCACCGAGCGGGGTGCTCAGCGAGATGGGCTCGCGGCCGTACTTCTGAACCTCGACCACCTTCTCGGGGGTCATGTCCAGCTCCTTGGCCAGCTCTTCCGGTGTGGGCTCGCGGCCCAGGTCCTGGAGCATCTGGCGCTGGACACGGGCCAGCTTGTTGATGACCTCGACCATGTGCACCGGGATGCGGATGGTGCGGGCCTGGTCCGCCATGGCGCGCGTGATCGCCTGCCGGATCCACCAGGTGGCGTACGTCGAGAACTTGTAGCCCTTGGTGTAGTCGAACTTCTCGACCGCGCGGATCAGACCGAGGTTGCCCTCCTGGATCAGGTCCAGGAACAGCATGCCGCGGCCCGTGTAGCGCTTGGCGAGCGAGACCACGAGGCGGAGGTTGGCCTCCAGCAGGTGGTTCTTGGCCCGCTTGCCGTCGTGCGCGATCCACTTGAGGTCTCGCTCCAGTCGGCGCTGGTCCTTGTCGTTGCGGTCGAACTCGGTCGTCGCGAGCCGCTCCTCCGCGAACAGGCCGGCCTCGATGCGCTTGGCGAGCTCGACCTCCTGCTCGGCGTTCAGCAGCGCGACCTTGCCGATCTGCTTCAGGTAGTCCTTGACCGGGTCGGCGGTGGCGCCCGCCGTCACGACCTGCTGGGCGGGCTGGTCGTCGTCGTCCGTGTCGGAGACGACGAAGCCGGAGTTCTCGTCGCCCTCCTTCGTGGTCCGGCCGGCGCGGCCGCGGCCTGCGCGCGTCGGGGTCCCGGGGCCGGCCTCGGCCTCCACCTCGACCTCGTCCTCCGGGTCCTCGACGGCGACGCCGTCGGGCTCGATGTTGTCGTACTTCGACTTGCCGCGGGCGGCGGCCTTCTTGCCCGCCGCCTTGGCGGCCGGCTTGCGCCGCGTGCTCGTGGTCTCCTCGTCGAGGGCGTCGACCTCGCTCAGGTCGATGTCGTCCACCTCCTCGATCTCGTCGATGTCCCCCGGCGCGTCGACCTTCGCGGTCGAGCGGGCCGAGGTCTTCTTGGCGGCCGTCGACTTCTTGGCGGTCGTCGTCTTGGCGGCCGCCGACTTCGCGGACGCGGAACGGGTGCGCTTGGGCTTGGCCTCTGCCTCACCGTCGGCAGGGGCCTTCGCGGCGACGGCGGTCGAACGGCTCGACGCGGCGGCCGCCACCTTCGTCATGGACGGCAGACCGACCTGCACGCCCGCGTTGGCCAGCGCCCGCAACACCGCCTTGAGCCGCTTGGCGTCACCCACCTGCGCGGTCTCGCAGGCGCGCCGGAAGTTCTCGGCATCGACCGAGCCCTCGGCGGTGCCGCGAGCGAGCAGCTCCTGCAGCGCAGGATGCTCGAACTCACGGGGCAGGTTGTCGCGTGCAGGGGCGGACGTGATGTCCTGGGGGGCTTTCAGCGGAGAGGGCGCCACAAACCGACCTTTCGGCATTCGAGGGGGCGGTGTACGGCCGACGTGGCCTTCACTGGACCTTCTGGATCCGTCGGCGAACGTATATATTGTACCGGCGGCATCCGTCTCAGCCGCGACGAACGCGGCGTTCGTCGCAAACTTGGTCCGAAGTCACGTCGACCGGACAGTCCCCTGGCGGTGTCTTGACTCTTGCGTGCCTGATTTCGGGTGCCATAAGTCAACGAACCAGACCCCCGGACCATTCCCGGGCGCCCGAGATCACCCCGAGCGGCACCGACCGCTCGACCGTGGCCGACCCCCCGGACGAGACCCCGCGGACGAGTGCCCTCAGACCTTGACCGCCAGCACCGGGCACGGTGCCTCGACGAGGATGCGCTGTGCCCCCGCACCGAGGATCAGCTTGCCGACGGGGCTGCGCCGACGCAGCCCGATCACGATCAGGTCGGCGCCCGCGCCCGTCGCGGTACGGATGAGGTCCTCCGCGAGGTCGCCCGTGCCCTGCTCGACCCGCACGTCGACACCGGCGGCCAGGGTCGCGACGAGCTCCTCGACCTCGGGCCTGCACTCCTCGAGCGGGAGCTTCCCGCTGGTGACGACCACCAGCGGGAGCCGGCGCTCCCCGGCCTCGGTGACAGCGGTGCGGAGAGCCTGCCGGCCCTCGGGCGTGGCGAGGTGGCCCACGACGATCGTCATTCCACCGACGCTACCCCACCGACCGCCCCGGATCGCACCGCAGGTCCCGCTCGCGCCGCACCCAGCCCGGCGGGACGCCGCCGGCGATCGCGCTGCGCAGCAGCCCGGCGAGCCGGTGCGTGGGATCGACGCCCAGCGCGTCGCTCACCCGCTCGGCGGCCAGTCCCCCGTCCCCGTGCCACCAGGCCAGCAGCGCGAGGAGGACGTAGGCGGGCGCTCGCCGAGCGCGCGGCACGTGCGTGGCGACGGCCTCGAGCACCGTGCGGGCCGGTCCGGTGATCCCGGTGTCCGGCACGACGCCGCGCACCGGGTCCACGATCCGCGCCATCACGTCCGCCGTCGCGGCGTCGGTAGCGGCGTCCGCCTCGTGCCGCGCCGTTCGCAGGGCGGCCTCCCGCGTGTTCGGGGCGAGGCTGAGGAGCACGGCGTCGCGCACCGACGTGTCGGCGAGCGCCGCACCGATCTTGCCGAGCGTCGCGGGCCGGAGCGTGCACGTCTCCCCCGGCCCGAGCGCCGCGACCTGGCGGACCGCGGACCGCCACAGGCCGAGGCTCTCCTCGCCCCACCGGGCGAGCGCGTCGCGGTCGGTCTCCTGCGCGGCGGGCGAGCCCCCGCGCCGGACCGCGCCGGGGACTGACCCGGCGCCGCTCCCCGGCCCGGTGGGCCCGCCGGTGCGGATCCGCTCGTAGGCGGCGGCCCAGCGTGCGGCCGCCCGCCGCGCCTGGGTACGGGCGACCTCGGGGGCGGGTCGCAGAGCGTACCGCTCCTCCCGGGTGCCCGCGACGGTGCGCCCGGCGAGCACCATGTGCGCGGCCACGCGACTGCTGGTCAGGAGGGACAAGGGGCGTCCGCCCGGTGGGCAGCACAGGGGGTCGGTGCAGTCGAGCGCGCGGAACCCGGTCGACGTCACGACCCACACCTCGACGCCGGGCAGCCGGCGCTCGAGGGTGCGGCGCAGCACCTCGGCGGCGCGGCGCGGCCTGCGCGACGGCGACGCCCCCGCGTCGGCCCCCAGGTCGAGGTCGTCGCTGAGGTCGTCGCTGTAGAGCACGACGACCGCGCGGTCGGCGCCGTCCTCGACGACGTGGTCGGTGAGCCACCGTGCGGTGGCGGCACCGTCCCGCGCGGGCGTGGCGGGACCGGCCGTGGGCGGGTCGGCGGGCGGGTCGTCGAGCAGGTCGTCGATGTCGACGCGCGCGACGAGCCCGACCCGTCGCCGCGGGCCCGTCAGGCTCACGGCGACGACGGACTCGGCGGGGCGGAAGCCGAGCCGGTAGGGGATGTAGGACAGCAGGTCCTCGGGTCCGGCGACGCGGACGACCGTGGCGGCAGGACCCGGTCCGCCGGGGTCGGGGGTGCGGTCGAGGTCGGGTTCGGTGTCGGGGTCGTGGTTCATGCCCACGATCCCACCGGCCGCGCCGGCGACGAGCGCGCCAGGGACCGTCGTGTGGACAGCGCGGGTGCCTGTGGTGGAGCTCCGTGCCGTGCGCTGTCCGAACGAGGGTCTCTCCGGCTACCGTGTCCGTCGTGCCCAGGTCCGTCGTCCGCCGCGTCCCCGCCCGCCGCCCGGCCACGCTCGCCGCGGCCGTCGGGCTCGCGCTCGCCGTGGCCGGGTGCGCCGGCGGGAGCGACCGGGGAGGGTCGGCCCCGGCCACGGAGGGCGGCGCCCGGCCGGCCGCCGCGGCGTCGGGCGGCCCCGCCGACCTGCCGACGTTCGACCCGTCGTCGGCCGTGGCGCGGTACGCCGACGGGTTCCCGCCGGACCTCTTCCCGGTGCCGGAGGGTGCCACCCTGCTCGCGTCGTCCGCGCGGCCTGCCGGCGACGCCGCGAAGAAGGGCAAACGCCCCGCGATGACGCAGGTGACCCTCAACCTCGCGTCCCGGCACCCGACGAAGAAGGTCATGGCGCAGGCGCGGAAGATCCTCGAGAACCAGGGGTTCGAGCAGGTCGAGGCGCCCGACGCCGGCGGCCTGACGGCACAGACGGCCTTCCTGCGGATCACGAAGGGCAAGGCCGGTGAGGTCCAGGAGTCGCTCGTGGTCGGTGTGCTCGACGACGGCGAGCGCAGGCTCGCCACGATCAGCGGCACGGTCAAGGCCCCGTAGGCTGGGGCCGTGTCCGCCCTGCCTGCCCGCCCCGGCGCCCTGAGTCCCACAGCCCTGCTCGACCTCGAGAACCTCCGGTCCGACGTCGACGCCGCGGTGACCGCCCACCTCACCCTGCTCGGTGCGGAGGTGAGCGCGATCAGCCCCGCAGCGCAGGCGATGGTCGACGAGGCGGCGGGCCTGCTGCTGGGCGGCAAGCGCCTGCGTGCGGCATTCTGCTACTGGTCGTTCCGGGCGCACGGCGGCTCGGCCGACCCCGCCGACGCCGCACGCACCGCGGCCGTGCGGGTCGGCGCGGCGCTCGAGCTCTTCCAGGCCGCTGCCCTGCTGCACGACGACGTGATGGACAACTCCGACACCCGCCGCGGCCGTCCGACCGCGCACCGCGCCTTCGCCGCGATGCACGTGGGGGCGGGCTGGTCCGGTGACGCGGCCCGCTTCGGCGACGCCGCCGCGATCCTGCTGGGCGACCTCGTGCTGCTCGCGGCGCAGCGTGAGCTGTCGGCGGCGCTCGAGCCGCTGCCCGCCGAGATCGCCGGGCGGGTGCGCGCGCGCTTCGACGCCATGCAGAGCGAGGTGGTCGTGGGCCAGTACCTCGACGTGCTCGTCCAGGCCGAGCCGTGGGGTGAGGACCCGGCGTCCGACGAGGAGCGCGCCCGCCGCGTGCTGCGCGCCAAGACCGCGAGCTACTCTGCCGCGGCTCCCCTGGCGCTGGGCGCCCTGCTCGCGGGCCGGGGCGCCGAGGCCGCCGCGACGATCGAGGCGGCGGGCCTCCCGCTGGGCGAGGCGTTCCAGCTCCGCGACGACGTGCTCGGTGTCTTCGGCGACCCGGCCGTGACCGGCAAGCCCGCGGGCGACGACCTGCGCGAGGGCAAGCGCACCGTGGTCGTGGCCCGCACGCTCGCGCTGCTGCCGGACCCGCACGGCCCGGAGGCGACGGTCCTCACCAGGGCCCTCGGCGACGCGGACCTCACCGACGAGGACGTCGAGCGGGTGCGCGAGGTGATCGTGTCCTCGGGTGCGCTCGACGCGGTGGAGCACCTCATCGCCGACCTGGCCGTGCGCGCGCACGCGCTGCTCGACCTGGCGGAGCTCGGCGACCCCGGGCGCGGCGTGCTCACCGACCTGGCGCACGCCGCCGTCGACCGGGCCGCCTGAGCGGGGGCGGCGCGGCCGCGTCGTCGGGTCAGAACGTCCAGACCACGACCTCGCCGCCGGGCGCGAGCTGCTCCCCCGCCGCGGGGTCGGTCTCGACGACGCCCTTGCCGAAGATCTCGCCGAAGCCGCGCGGTACCACGACGTACCCGGCCTCCTCGAGCACCTCGGTGGCCTCGTCGAGCGGCAGGTCGACGACGTCGGGCACCGTGCCCTCCGGACCGCGGCTCACCACCACGGTGACCGTGCCGCCCTTGGCCACGCCCTCGCCCCCTGCCGGCTCGGTGCGGACGACCGTCCCCGACGCGGCGGCGTCGTCGAACACGTCCTCGCGCTCGACCTGCAACCCCTCGGCCTCGAGGGCGGCGACGGCGTCGTCGACGGCCTCCCCGGCGACCTCCGGCACCGTGACGGGCGGGGGCCCGTCCGACACGGTGAGCCGCACGCGCTCGTCGGTGGGCACGCTGTCGCCGTCACGCACCGAGGCCCAGATGACCTCGCCGGCCGCGCCGTCGTCCGTGTACTCGCGCGCGACGTCGACGTCGGTCAGGCCCGCGGCACGCAGCGCCGCGACGGCGTCCTCCTCGGACATGCCGACCAGGCCGTCGGGCACGTCGGCGAGCTCCTCGCCCAGCGAGACGACGAGCTCGACCGGGGCGTCCCGCTCGGTCCGGCTGCCCTCGTCGGGCCGCACCGCGATCACCTGACCCGCGGGCACGTCCGAGTCGTACCGCTCCGTGGTCGACGCCGTGAGCCCCGCGTCCGTCAGAGCCTCGTGCGCCTGCTCCGCCACGACGCCGACGACACCGTCCGGCACGACCGTGTAGGCACCCGGTCCGCGCTCGGTGTACCACCAGGCCGCGAGCAGGACGACGACGAGGCCCAGCGCGAGCGCGAGGTTGCCGCGCCAGCGCCGGGGCGGGGCCGGCGGCTCGGGCGCGGCGGTCGCCGCGATCGGCCGCTGCGGCGCCCGGCGACCAGCCTGCGGCCGCTCGACGACGGCGGTGCGGGCCGCCTTGACCGCCGTGGGCGACGGCGGGGGTGCCGCCTTGGCGGGGATGTCCAGCACCTCGTTCGGGATCCGCCGGAACGTGGTGCGCAGCAGCTCGAGCGCATGCGCGGCGTCCGGCGGACGCTGCGCGGGGTCGCGCGCGGTGAGGGTGCGCACGAGGTGGTCGAGGGGGCGGCCGAGGTGCCCGGCGAACGCGCTGACGGGCGGCACGTCGTTGTTGACGTGCGCGAAGGCGACCTGGATGGCGCCCTCGCCCTCGTGCGGCAGACGGCCGGTGAACATCTCGAACGCGAGGATGCCGACCGCGTACACGTCGGCGCGCGCGTCCACGTGACCCGTCGAGATCGTCTCCGGCGCCAGGTAGGCCACGGTGCCGAGGACCGTGCCGGTGGTCGTGTTCGACACCTCCGAGACGGCGCGCGCCAGGCCGAAGTCGGCGACCTTCGGCCGGCCGGTGCCGGCCTCGAGCAGCACGTTCTCCGGCTTGATGTCGCGGTGCACGACGTCCTTGGCATGGGCGGCGGCCAGCGCGGACAGCACGGTGTCGAGGATCGCGAACGACCGGCGCAGCGTCAGCTCGCCCTCGCGGATGAGGTGCCGCAGGTTCGTGCCCGGCACGTACTCCATCGTCAGGTACCGCATGTCGCCGTCGGTGCCCTGGTCGTAGACGGCGACGACACCGTGGTGCTGGAGCCCTGCCGCCGAGCGCGCCTCGCGCTCGAACCGCTGCAGGAAGCTGGCCGCCTGGTCACCTTCGGCGAGGTGCGGGTGCATGACCTTCAGCGCGATCTCGCGGTCCAGCCGCGTGTCGTGCGCGCGGTACACGGTGGCCATGCCGCCGCGCGCCACGCGTGCCACGATCCGGTACCGCCCGTCGACCAGGCGGCCGATGAGCGAGTCCGCCGTCACCTGAGCCACGGGGTGGAGTGTACGGGCGACCCCCTGTGCGGCGGGCGAAACGCCCGTACCGGACACCGTGCCGTTGCCGGATCGTTGCCGGGCGCCAGGCCACGGTCGCGTCGCCTAGGCTGCACCCGTGACAGATCTCGACGCCCTCGTGGGCGAATGGCTGACCCTGCCCGACCTCGCCGAGACCCTCGACGTCGAGGTCGGCAAGTGCCGGGGCCTGGTCCGCGACCGGTACGTCGTCGGCATCAAGCGCGGCGAGCGCAAGACCTTCCAGGTGCCCGCGCGGTTCGTGCTGCCGGAGGTCGACGGCCGCCCCGGCCCCATCCCCACGCTGCGCGGCACGGTCATGCTCCTGGCCGACGCCGGGTTCTCCGACGAGGAGATCCTGGAGTGGCTCTTCACGCCGAACGACGAGCTCGGGGAGCAGCCCGTCGACGCCCTCGCCCACGGCAAGCGCGCCGCCGTGCGCCGGGTCGCCCAGACCCTGCTCTGACCAGGGCTCGGGTCAGGCCCGCAGCATCTCCGCCACCTGGAACGCCAGCTCCAGCGACTGCTGGTGGTGGAGGCGCGGGTCGACGAGGGTCTCGTAGCGCAGCGCGAGGCCCTCGTCGGAGATCTCCTCGCTCCCGCCGCGCACCTCGGTGACGTCGTCGCCCGTCAGCTCCATGTGCAGGCCGCCCGGCACCGTGCCGAGCCGCTTGTGCACCTCGAAGAAGCCCGCGACCTCGTCGAGCACGTCTATCAGGCGACGGGTCTTGTACCCGCTCGCGGACGTGATGGTGTTGCCGTGCATCGGGTCGGTCACCCACGTGACGTTCGCCCCGGACCAGGTCACGGCCTCGACGATCGCGGGCAGCACGTCGCGGACCGTGCCCGCGCCCATCCGCGTGACGAACGTGAGCCGGCCGGGCACGTTGTCGGGGTTGAGCCGCTCGGTGAGCGCGAGGGCGTCCTGCGGCGTCGTGCCGGGCCCCAGCTTCACGCCGATCGGGTTCGCGATGCGGGACATGAAGTCGACGTGCGCACCGTCGAGCTGGCGCGTGCGCTCGCCGATCCACAGGAAGTGGGCGCTCGTGTCGTACGCCCTGCCGGTGCGCTGGTCGATGCGGGTCAGGGCCCGCTCGTAGTCGAGCACCAGTGCCTCGTGGCTCAGGAAGAACTCGACCGAGCGCAGCGCGTCGAAGTCGGCACCGCACGCGTGCATGAAGCGGATGGCGCGGTCGATCTCGTCCGCCGTCTTCTCGTAGCGCGCGTAGGCGGGGTTGCGCATGAAGCCGCGGTTCCACTCGTGCACCTGGCGCAGGTCGGCGAACCCGCCCTGCGTGAAGGCCCGCACGACGTTCGCGGTGGCTGACGAGATCCGGTAGGCCTGCTCGAGGCGCTCCGGGTCCGGCGTGCGGTCCTGCTCGGTGAACGCGAAGCCGTTGATCATGTCGCCGCGGTAGGCGGGCAGGGTCACGCCGTCGCGCGTCTCGGTGTCACTCGAGCGCGGCTTGGCGTACTGACCGGCCATGCGCCCCATCTTCACCACGGGCGTGCTGGCCCCGTGAGTGAGCACCACCGCCATCTGGAGGATGGTGCGGATCTTGTTGCGGATGCGGTCGGCGTTCGCCTCGGCGAACGTCTCCGCGCAGTCCCCGCCCTGCAGCAGGAACGCCTCGCCCCGGCCGGCGGCGGCGAGCCGCTCGGTCAGGGTGTCGGCCTGTGCGGGCACCACGATGGGCGCGGCCTGCGCCAGCCGCCCGGTCGCGGAGGCGAGCGCCGCCGGGTCGGGCCAGGTCGGCTGCTGGCGCGCCTCGAGGGTCCGGAAGTGGTCCAGCCCGGCCGGTCCGGCGGACCGCTCCGCCGGACCGGTGACGACGCTCATCGGCTCGTCCTTCGGGTCGCGCCCCGTGGTGCCCGCACGGTGCTCAGTGCTCCGCGGGCGCGGCCGGCTTCAGCGGCTGGCCGATCTCGGACAGGATCTGCCCGAACCACTCCTGCGAGACGTCGAAGGCCTTGCCGCCGGCGATGCGCGGGAACGCGATGGCCTTGAGGCGGTCGCCGTCCTCCTCGTCGTGGCCGATGACGCCGGACTCGCCGCGCAGGGCGCACTCGACCGCGTAGTCGGTCATCGACTTGATGAGGCGCAGGTCCTCGCTGTTGGCCGCGGCAGCGCGCGAGAAGTAGCCCGACTTCTGGACCATGACCTTCTCGGCGCCGAGCTTCTCGGCGAACTGCTTGGCGAACCACTGGCCCGGGTTGATGGTGTCGAGCTTGACGTGACCGAACGGGTCGCGCTCGACCGTCTCGCCCGCCGCCTCGAGCTGGGCCACGATCTCGTGCATGCCCGCGCCCTCGGACAGGAAGATGTTGACGTTGCCCTGGGTGTCCATGACCTCGCGCAGGCGCTTGGCCTCGCCCTCGATGTCGATCTCGAGCTCGGGCAGGAACACCGCGTGCACGTCCCAGCGCTCGCGCGACAGACCGAGCGACGGCGCCCACTCCTGCTCGTCGAGCCACTCGCGGTACGCCTTCGCGGTGGCGGCCGTGAGCCAGCCGCAGTGGCGGCCCATGACCTCGTGCACGATGAGCATGCGCGGGCCGACGCGGTTCTCGCCGATGATGTTGGCCGCGAACCTCGCGCCCTCCTCCGCAGCGGTCCACGCGCCGAGCGACTGCCTGATCGGCACCACGTCGTTGTCGATCGTCTTGGGCAGGCCGACGACCGTCAGCTCGTAGCCGTTCTCGTGCAGGTAGGCGGCGAGGTCGGCGGCCGTGGTGTTGGTGTCGTCCCCGCCGATGGTGTGCAGCACGTCCACGCCGTCGGCCTTGAGCTGCTCCGCGGCGACGTGCAGCGGGTCCTGGCCCTCCTGGACGAGGCCCCGCTTCACGGCGTCCTTGACGTTGGTCAGCTTGACGCGCGAGTTGCCGATCGGCGAGCCGCCGAACCGGTGCAGCACGTGCGCCTGCTTGCGGGCCTCGTCGTCGATCTCGATCTTGTTGCCGGTCAGCAGGCCGTGGTAGCCGTGCAGGTAGGCGATGATCTCGATCTCCGGGTCGAGCTCGGTGTAACGCTCGATCAGACCGCCGACCGAGGACGACAGGCAGGGCGCGAAGCCGCCGGCGGTCAGCAGGGCCACACGACGAACAGCCATCTTGAGGAGCACCTCTCATCAGGGAACTTTCGCGGGCGCCCCGGCCGGACTGCGGCCCGCGCGGCACCCTTCGTCGTCATCCTACTGAGGGCCGGGGACACCGCCCGTCACGTCCGGTGACTGGGCACGCCCGTCCCGGGCACGAGGGCAGGGTGTGAGAGAATGAGGGTGAAGCCTCCCGACGCGCAGCGTCCGGAGGCTTTTCTCATGACCGCACTCACGTCGCACGACCCGGCACGCCTCGTCCTGCGCCCCACGACCCCCGCCGACCGCCCGCTGCTCGAGCGCCTCTGGCTCCTGTTCCGGCACGACATGTCCGACGTCACCGGCGCCCTGCCCGACGCGACCGGCGAGTTCCGCCGCGAACGCCTTGACGCGGCGTTCACGGAGCCCGGGTGGCAGGGCTTCGTCGCGCACCTGGAGGGCGGCGCCGGCCCCGCGGCCGCCGGGTTCGCGCTCGTGCGCGGCACCGACAAGGACACCCGCGTGCTCAGCTCGTTCTTCGTGGTGCGCGGAGCCCGGCGCGGCGGCGTCGGGCGGCGGCTGGCCGCGCACGTCCTCGCGGCCTTCCCCGGGCGCTGGGAGATCGCCTTCCAGGACGCCAACCGGCCCGCGGTCCGGTTCTGGCGGCAGGTGGCCACGGAGGCAGCGGGCGAGGACTGGACCGAGGAGCGCCGCCCCGTGCCGGGCCGTCCCGACGTGCCGCCAGACACGTGGATCACGCTCGTGACGCGCGGACGGTAGCGGGAGCGCGCTGCGAGGCCCCCTGCGCCCGTGGCGCAGGGGGCCTCGACGGCAGGTCAGGAGAGCAGGTGCAGGCTCTCCTTGTTCTTGTCGGCGTACAGCCGTTCGACGTCGGCGTCGAAGTCCTTGAGGAACACCGCACGCTTCACGCTCTGCTTCGGCGTGAGGTACCCGTTCTCGATGGTCAGGTCGCCCGGCAGCACCGTGTACTTGCGGATCGACTCGGCCTTGGAGACCGCCTTGTTGGCGCGCTGCACCGCCTGGTCGAGCGCGGCGAGCACGTCGGGGTCCTTGCGCGCCTCGTCCACCGTGAGCGGCGGCTTGCCGTGCATCTTGAGCCAGCCGGGCAGGCCCTCGGCGTCGAGGGTGACCAGCGCGCCGATGAACGGCTTGTTGTCCCCGACCACCACGCACTGGCTGACCAGGGCGTGCGCCCTGATGCGGTCCTCGAGCGTCGACGGTGCGACGTTCTTGCCGCCCGCGGTGACGATGATCTCCTTCTTGCGGCCGGTGATGGTGAGGAAGCCGTCGTCGTCGAGCACGCCGAGGTCGCCGGTGCGGAACCACCCGTCCTCGGTGAACGCCTCCTGCGTCGCGGCCTCGTTCTTGTGGTACGCGCGGAAGATGTGGTGCCCCTTGAGCAGGATCTCCTTGTCCTCCGCGATCTTGACCCCGCAGCCCGGCAGCTGCAGGCCGACAGAACCGATCTTCGTCGCCGACGGCCGGTTCACGCAGGTGGGCGCCGTCGACTCGGTGAGGCCGTAGCCCTCGAGCACCTTGAGGCCCAGTCCGCGGTAGAAGTGGCCGAGCCGCTCGCCGAGCGGGCCGCCGCCCGAGACCGCGAACTCCGCGCGGCCGCCCAGCCGGGCGCGCAGCTTGGAGAACACGAGCGCGCTCGCGACGGCGTGCTGCAGGCGCAGCACCGGCCCAGGGCCCGACGGCGTGTCCAGGGCACGCGACCACGCGATGCCGGTCGCCGTCGCCCAGTGGAAGATCTTCGCCTTGCCGCCGGCCGCCGCCGTCTGCTCCGCGGTGTTGTAGACCTTCTCGAACACGCGCGGCACGGCGAGGATGAAGGTCGGCCTGAACTGGCCGAGGGCGTCGACCAGCGTCGTCGTGTCGCCCCAGTGGCCCGTGACGACGCCGCCCGCGACGCCGAGCACGTGGATGAACCGCGCGAACACGTGCGCCATCGGGATGAACAGGAGCGTGCGCCCGCCGGGCTTGCCGAACACCTCCGGCACGGCCTCGACCGCGTTGACCGCGAGCGAGGCGAAGTTCCGGTGGGTGAGCTCCGCGCCCTTGGGGCGCCCCGTCGTGCCAGAGGTGTAGATGATCGTCGCGACGTCGTCGAGGTTCGCCAGGCTCCGGCGCCGGGCGATCTCCTCGTCGGGCACGCCGGAACCGTCTGCGGCCACGGCGTCCAGCCCGCCGTCGTCGATGACGAGCACGTCCGTGAGCAACGGCACACCGGCCCGGACCTCCTCGACGGTCGCCGCGTTGGCCGCGGTCTCGGCGAAGATGATCTTCACCTCGGCGTCGGACACGATCCACTCGACCTGCTCGGCCGAGGACGTCTCGTAGATCGGCACGGGAACCGCGCCGGCGGCCCAGGCGGCGAAGTCGAGCACGGCCCACTCGTAGCGCGTGCGCGACATGATGCCGACCTTGTCGCCGGGCTCGATGCCGCGGGCGACCAGGCCCTTTGCGACAGCGACCACCTGGGCGTCGAACTCGCCGGCCGTGACGACCCGCCAGGGCTCGTCCGCTCCGGCGGGTACCTCCATCATCGGCTTGTCGGCACCCTTGCCGACCCGCTCGGCGAGCACGTCGTTGACGTTGGAGGTGGGGGGCAGCTCGATGAGGATCGGGCTGGTGATCTCGTCCATTCTGACTCCAGTGGCAGTACTGACCGTGCCTGCAAAGATACCGGGAAACGGACGCCGCGTGGTGCACCTTCGACGGTCGCTACCCTGGGTGTGCGCACCTGGTTGGTGCAGCCCCCTTCCCGACGGCTCGCGAGGCCGTCGTGCAACGAGAGAACGTGAGGACGCATGCACGCCATCGGGGTCGACATCGGCGGCACGAAGATCGCTGTGGGAGTCGTCGACGAGGAGGGTGAGATCCTCGCCCAGGTGCGCCGGGACACCGACGCCGACGACGTGGCGAGCATCGACGAGGCGATCGCCGACGCCTGCAACGAGCTCGTCAAGGAGCACGAGGTCGGCGCGATCGGGCTCGCCGCGGCCGGGTTCGTCAGCCCGGACCGCACGTCGGTGAACTTCGCCCCCAACATCGCCTGGCGCGAGTACCCGCTGGCCGCGAAGGTCGGGGCGCTCGTCGACGCCGACGTGCCGATCGTCGTCGAGAACGACGCGAACGCGGCGGGCTGGGCCGAGTTCCGGTTCGGCGCCGGCCGCGACGCCACCGACATGCTCATGCTCACCGTCGGCACGGGCCTGGGGGGCGCCGTCATCTCCGAGCGCGACCTGGTGCGCGGCAAGTGGGGCATGGCCGCGGAGGTCGGCCACATGCGCGTCGTCCCGGAGGGCCACTACTGCGGCTGCGGGCACGAGGGCTGCTGGGAGCAGTACGCCTCGGGCAGCGCGCTCGAGCGCGAGGCGCAGCACGCCGCCGTCGCGCGCTCCGAGCGGGCCGCCCGCCTGCTCGAGCTCGCGGACGGCGACCCCACGAAGATCCGGGGCAAGATGGTGACCCAGGCGGCGCAGGAGGGCGACGAGCTCTCGGTCGAGCTGCTCGCGACCCTCGGCCGGTGGATCGGCGAGGGCTCTGCGTCCGTCGCCGCGCTGCTCGACCCCGAGCTCATCGTGATCGGCGGCGGCGTCGGCGCGGCCGGCGACCTGCTGCTCGGCCCCGTGCGCCGCGGCTTCGAGGCGCAGCTCTCCGCGATGGGCCACCGCCCCGTCGCCGCGATCGAGCTCGCCGAGCACGGCAACGAGGCGGGCATCGTGGGCGCGGCGGACCTGGCGCGGCGCTGAGCACCTACCCCGCGCGACGCGCGCAGGACCGCACGACCGGGTCGGCCCGGGCCCGTCAGACGACGGCGCCCGGGCCGTCGTCGTCCGGGTCCCGCTGGTGCGGCATGCGCCAGACGAGGACGCCGAGCCCCGCCACGAACAGGCCCAGCCCGATCTGACCCAGCAGCGGCGGGATGTCCAGGGACGGCACCGCCGCCGAGACGATCATGCCGATGACGGCCAGCACGGGCACGCCAACGACGAAGCTCCACGCCATGGTGAGCAGCGGGTCGCGCGAGAGCAGCGGCGGCGGCTCCGGCGGGGTGAAGTGCGACTCCGCCTCCTCGAGCGCCTCGGCCTCCGGCGTCAGCGGCCAGTCGCGCGGGCCGGTCGGCCTGCGTGGCTCGGTCGTCTCGTCACCCGGCGCGACGGTCCAGTCGCCGCCCGACCACCCGCCGTCCGACCAGCCCCCGACGCGCCGGCCGCGGGGGGCGTCGTCGGCAGAGCCGGCGACGGTGTCGCTGTCCGGGTCGCTGTCCGGGTCGCTGTCCGGGTCCGCGGCCCCGCCCGACGTCTGAGAGGATGCGGCGGTCCTGTCCGGACCGGCGGCCGAGCCGTCGGCGTCGGACCCGCCGATGTCGCCGAGCGTGGCGACGATGTCAGCCCAGCGCGAGGCCACGTCGTCGTCGCCCAGCTCCCGGGGGACGTCGCCGGGTACGTCGTCGTCGCGGTCGTCGGTGTTCGATGCGGCCATGCGCACACTCTATTGTCGTCCGGGGGCCCGCGGGGGCGGGTGATGAGGAGGAATCTTGTTCTACTGGGTCATGAAGTACCTGCTGGTGGGCCCCTGGCTCCGGCTCGCCTACCAGCCGTGGGTCGTCGGCGCCCGGAACGTGCCCCGCACCGGCCCCGCGATCATGGCGAGCAACCACCTCGCGGTCATCGACTCGTTCATCCTGCCGCTCCTCGTCCGGCGTCGCATGACCTTCCTCGGCAAGTCCGACTACTTCACGGGTACGGGGTTCAAGGGCCGGTTCGTCGCGTGGTTCATGCGGGGCATCGGCGTCATCCCCGTCGACCGCTCCGGAGGCGCGGCGAGCGAGGCCGCGCTGCGCACCGGCCTGCGCGTGCTGCGCGAGGGCGGGCTGTTCGGCATCTACCCCGAGGGCACCCGCAGCCCCGACGGCCGCCTCTACAAGGCCAAGACCGGCGTGGCGCGCATGGCGCTCGAGTCCGGCGCCCCGGTGATCCCCGTCGCCATGGTCGACACCGACGTCGCTCAGCCGGTCGGTCGCGCCGTGCCGCGCTTCATGCCGCTGGGCGCCGTGATCGGCGAGCCGCTCGACTTCAGCCGGTACAAGGGCATGGAGACCGACAAGTTCGTGCTGCGCGCCGTCGCGGACGAGATCGAGTACGCGATCCTCTCCCTGTCCGGGCAGGAGTACGTCGACGCCTACGCGGCCAGCGCCAAGGAGCGCGCAGGCCGCGGTGAGCCGCCGCTGCCCACCGCGGAGGAAGGGCCCGGCGGCCTCCCGCTCCCGGAGGTCACCAAGCCCCGCCGCCCCCGCCGCTGACGGGGCTCCCCGGGCCCGGTCTGCCTCGAGAACGACCTGCGGGACATCTTCCGGCCGGAAGGTGTCCCGCAGGTCGTTCTCGAGGCGGCCGGCCCCGGGCCAGGGCTCAGGCCGGCGGCGGGGCCGTCGAGTCGCGGAGCACCAGGCTCGTCGCGAGCTCCGTGCGCAGCGTGTGGCCGCTCGCGGTGCGCGCGCGGTGCACGAGGTCGACGGCGGTCGCGCCCATCTCGGCGAGCGGCTGGCGCACCGTGGTGAGCGCCGGGTCGATCCACGGCGCGACCGGCAGGTCGTCGAACCCGACCAGCGAGACGTCGCGCGGCACGGACAGCCCGGCCTCGCGCAGCGCTCGCAGCGCGCCGAGCGCCGTGTCGTCGCTGCTCGCGAAGATCGCGGTGGGCGGGTCGTCCAGGGCCAGGAGCCGGCGCGCGCCCTCGTAACCCGACGTCACGCCGTAGCTGCCCACGTGCACCAGGTCGTCGTCGGTGGTCAGGCCCGCGCGGATCATCGCGGCGCGGAAGCCCGCCAGGCGGGCGATCGCGTTGTCCTGCTCGAGCGCGCCCGTGATCGTGGCGATCCGGGTGTGGCCGAGCGAGAGCAGGTGCGCCGTCGCCTCGAGACCGCCCTGGAAGTTCGTCGCCCCGACGCTCAGCATGCCTGCGGGCGGCGGCTGCCGGGGGTCGACGACGACGAGCGGCGTGCCGGTGTCCTCCAGCGCTCGTCGGGCCTCGGCGTCGGGCACGGCGACGATGCTGACCAGGCCGTCGGTGCCGCGCTCGAGCGCGTGCCGCACCCAGGCGCTGCAGTCGTCCGGGTCCGGCTCGACGGCGAGGACCACGTCGAGCCCGAGCCGGCGCGCGCCCGCGACCGCGCCGCGCACAACGGCCTCCGACCACGTGCCCTCGAAGTCGACGATACGCACGTCGATCATGCCCGTCGGCTTGGACGCGGGCAGGCGCACCTCGTACCCGTGCCGCTCGAGCACCTCCGTGACGCGGGCGCGGGTCCTGCCGGAGACGTCGGGGCGCATGTTGAGCACCTTGGAGACCGTGGGCACCGAGACGCCCGCCTCTGCCGCCACGACGGCCAGCGGGGTCCGGGTCGGTTCGGCTGCCATGGGTCCTCCGGACGATCGGTCTGGTGCACGCTTTCCGAAATCCGGATGGTAGCCGACCCGCCCGGTTCGCCGGTAACTGCCCGAGGCAACGCCGAAGATTCGCAGTTCTGCGCCGTTGACATCGTCCGAGACGCCACCTAACCTCCCGGGGTCTTTCCGAGATCGACCCTCGAAATTTCGGAACCTGCGAGCCCGGTCTCGCGGATCAACAAAGGAGTGATCGTGAACAGGACACCTCGCCTCGTCGCAGCGGCGACGGCGTCGACCCTCACGCTGGCCCTCGCCCTGACCGGGTGCGGCCGCAGCGACGAGAGCGGCAGCGGCACGGCCGACACGTCCACCGCCCTCACCGACGGCCCCGCCACCGGCACCGTCGAGGTCTGGGCGATGGGCACGGAGGGCGAGCTGCTGCCCGACCTCGCCGAGCAGTTCGAGGCCGACAACCCCGACGTGACGGTGAACGTCACGCCCGTACCGTGGGAGTCGTCCACCGAGAAGATCAACACGGCCATCGCGACCGGCGAGGTGCCCGACGTCATGCAGGTCGGCACGACCCTGATGAGCGGTTTCGTCGGGCTCGACGGCCTGGCACCGACCCCGGAGGGCATCGACCCCGACGCGTTCTTCCCGGGCGCATGGGACACCACCGTCGTCGACGGCACCTCCTACGGCGTGCCGTGGTACGTCGAGTCGCGCGTGCTCTACTACCGCACGGACCTCGCCGAGAAGGCGGGCGTCGAGGCGCCGCAGACGTGGGACGACCTCACCGAGTTCGCCGCGGGCCTGCAGGACGCCGGGGCCGACGAGGGCATCGCGCTGCAGACGCGCGGCAACTCCACCGCCCTCATGTACCTGCCGTTCTACTGGCAGGCGGGCGGCGAGATCATGGACGAGGACGGCGAGTTCACGCTCGACAACGACGCCCAGGTCAAGGCTCTGGAGTACTACTCCTCGTTCATGCGCGACGGCCTCGCGCCGCCCGTGCTCGTCGAGGAGGAGAAGGTCCAGAACTTCGTCGACGGCCGGCTCGGCTCGTTCGTGTCCGGCCCGTGGGAGCGCAGCAACCTGCTGACCACCGCGGGCGACGACTTCGCCGAGAAGTTCGACGTCGTGCCGCTGCCGTCCGACGAGACCACCGCGTCCTTCATCGGCGGGTCCAACCTTGCCGTCCTCGCCGACGCCGCCAACCCCGACGCCGCCTGGAAGTTCGTGCAGTTCGCCACCGACCCGGCCACCCAGGTCGACTGGTTCGAGATCTCGCACGACCTGCCGGCCGCCCAGGCCGCCTGGGAGGACCCGGCCCTGGCCGACGACGAGACCGTCGCCGTCTACGAGGACGTGCTGAGCACCGCCCGCTCCACGCCGGCCATCCCGACGTGGGCCGAGATCGAGCACGAGATCGACCTCGTCATCGAGCAGGTCGTCGCGGGCGACCTCACCCCGCAGGACGCGGCCACCCGGATCCAGGACGCCGCCACCTCGATCGGGACGGGTCTGGACTGACCGTGGCGACCTCCGCACGCCGCCGCCGCACCGGCCTCGCCGCCTGGGGCTTCGCGCTGCCGTTCACGCTGCTGTTCGCGGTGTTCCTCCTCGTGCCCGTCGCGTCCTCGCTGTACATGGCGTTCACCGACATGCGCGGCGCGGACCTGCGCACACCGTGGGCCGTGAACTTCGTGGGGTTCGCGAACTTCGCCGAGGCCCTGACGGATCCCAAGTTCCAGCAGGCCGCCGGCAACACGCTCTACTTCGTGGGGGTGGCGATGCCGCTCACCCTCGCGCTCGCGCTGCTGCTCGCGGTCCTGCTGAACTCGGGCCTGGTGTGGTTCCGGTCGGTGTTCCGCGTCGGGTTCTACGCCCCCGTGGTCACGTCGATCGTCGCGGTGGCGGTCGTGTGGCGGTTCCTGCTGCAGCCCGACTTCGGCCTCGTGAACTCCGCCCTCGGGGCGGTCGGTGTCGACGGGCCGCGGTGGCTCACCGACGAGACGTGGGCCATGCCCGCGCTCATCGTCATGGCCACGTGGCGCAACGTCGGGTACTCGATGGTCATCCTCCTGGCCGGCCTGCAAGGTATCCCGCGCGACGTGTACGAGGCGTCGGCGATCGACGGCGCCGGCCCGGTGCGGCAGTTCCGGTCGGTCACCGTGCCGCTGCTGCGGCCGACGATCCTGTTCTGCGCGGTCATCACCGGCATCGGCTACCTGCAGTTCTTCGAGGAGCCGTTCGTCATGACCCAGGGCGGCCCGCTGGGCGCCACCAACTCGGTGGCGTACGAGATCTTCAACCAGTTCGGCTTCGGCCACTACGGCCTGTCCGCCGCGATGAGCTACGTGCTGTTCGTCGCCATCGTGATCCTGTCCTACCTGCAGTTCCGCCTCCTGCGGACGGAGAAGTGATGGCCCCGACGACGGCTCCCGCGACCGCACCGGCGCGCCCCGACGCGCGCCGCCGGACCCCGCGCGCGATCCTCCTCAACGTCGCCCTCCTGCTCGGGCTCGCCGCCTCGATCGGCCCGCTCGTCTGGATGGTCGTGTCCTCGGTCAAGCCGGAGGGCGAGATCCGCCAGTTCCCGCCGACGCTGCTGCCCGCCGACCCCACGTGGTCCAACTACACCGAGCTGTTCGCCCAGCTCAGCTTCCCGCGGTACTTCCTCAACTCCGTGGTCGTCGCGCTGATCGTCACCGTCGGCTCCGTGCTGTTCAGCGCCATGGTCGGCTACGCGCTCGCCAAGCTCGACTTCCCCGGCAGGCGCACCCTGTTCGCGCTCGTCATGGGCACGCTCATGGTGCCGGGCATGGTCACCTTCGTGCCGCTGTTCGTGCTCGTGGCCAACCTCGGCCTCGTCAACACCTACGCGGCCCTCGTCCTGCCCTTCCTCGCAGCACCGTTCGGCGTCTTCCTCATGCGACAGTTCATGCTCGACATCCCGGACGAGCTGCTCGACGCCGCGCGCGTCGACGGCGCGGGCGAGTTCCGCACCTTCTTCCGCATCGTGCTGCCGCAGGCCAAGCCCGCGCTGGCGACGCTCGGCATCCTCACGTTCCTCGGCTCGTGGAACAACTTCCTCTGGCCGCTGGTGGCCGTCCAGTCCGCCGACCGGTACACCCTGCCCGTGGCCCTCGCCCTCTACTCCACCGGGCAGAACACGGTGCAGTACGGCCTGCTCGTGGCCGGCGCGACCGTCATCGTGCTGCCGATCCTCGTCGTCTTCCTCGCCCTCCAGCGGCACATCGTGCAGGGCATCTCCACCACCGGGCTCAAGTAGCCCCCGCACCCACCTCCAGGAGCTCTTCCGTGACCGAACAGACCACCGCGCCGACCACGCTGCCGACGGCCCCCGGCTTCCTGTGGGGCGCCTCGACCGCCGCGCACCAGATCGAGGGCGGCAACGTCAACAGCGACTGGTGGGCCAAGGAGCACGTCGCGGGCACGCTGTGCGCGGAGAGCTCCGGCGACGCCGTCGACAGCTACCACCGCTACCCCGAGGACATCCGCCTCCTGGCGGACGCCGGCCTCAACGCCTACCGGTTCTCCGTCGAGTGGGCGCGCATCGAGCCCGCGCAGGGCGAGGTCTCGCGGGCCCAGCTCGCGCACTACCGGCGCATGATCGACGCGTGCCTCGAGGCCGGCGTCACGCCCGTCGTCACGCTGCTGCACTTCACGCTCCCGCGCTGGTTCGCCGAGCAGGGCGGCTGGTTCGCGCCCGACGCGATCGACGCCTACGCCCGGTACGTCGAGACCGTCACCGCGATCCTCGACGACGTGCGCCACGTCGTCACCATCAACGAGCCCAACATCACCTCGATGATGCTCGGCGCCAGCCGCCGCACCAACCTCGACGCCGCGGGCCTCGCCGCCCCCGACGAGGCCGCCTCCGAGCTCCAGGCGACCGCGCACCGCCGCGCCGTGGAGATCCTGCACGGCCTCGGTCACGTGCAGGCGGGCTGGACCGTCGCCAACCAGGTGTTCCAGGCCGCCCCGGGCGCCGAGGAGGCCCGCGACGCGTACGCCTACCCCCGCGAGGACTTCTTCCTCGAGGTCGCCCGCGGCGACGACTTCGTCGGCGTCCAGAGCTACCTGCGCACGATCATCGGCACCGACGGCGAGCCCGTCCCCTTCCCCGACGACGTCGAGCGCACCCTCACCGGGTGGGAGTACTACCCGCAGGCGCTCGGCGAGGCGCTGGAGCACACCCACCGGGTCACCGGCGGCGTGCCGATGATCGTCACCGAGAACGGCATCGCCACCGCCGACGACACCCGCCGCATCGACTACACGCGCGGCGCGCTGGAGGGCATGGCCCGCGCGATCGCCGCCGGGTGCCGCGTCGACGGGTACCTGCACTGGTCCCTGCTCGACAACTACGAGTGGATGAGCGGCTTCGCCCCGACCTTCGGGCTGGTCGCCGTCGACCGCACCACCTTCGAGCGCACGCCCAAGCCCAGCCTCGCCTGGCTCGGCAAGGTCGCCCGCACGGGCGAGCTGCCCGGCTGACCAGGCACCGCCCCGCCTACGACGACGTAGAGGAGACCACCGTGCGAGACCTGCCCGCACGACGCCTGCCCGGCCGCACGAGAACCCTGACCGGGGTGACGGCCGCCGTCGCGGCCCTCGCGCTCGCGGCGGGACCCGCGAGCGCCGCGGCGACGGCGTCGCCCCGGCGCCGGTACCCCTCGCGCGGCGCGCTCGAGCGCGAGGTGCGCCCGCTGATGGCGTTGGAGGAGTTCTCGGCAGGGTGGGGATCCTAGGGTGGGGAGGATGACGACATCGACCAGCCCCGCGGACGACCTCGCGGCGCGCCTCGGGCGCACCGTGCTGTACCAGATCTACCCGCAGTCGTACGCGGACTCCGACGGCGACGGCATCGGTGACCTCGCGGGCATCACGCAGCGCCTCGACTACCTCGCGTGGCTCGGGGTGGACGCGATCTGGCTCAGCCCCTGCTTCGTGTCCCCCTTCGCCGACGCCGGGTACGACGTCGCCGACTTCCTCACCGTGGCCCCGCGCTACGGCACCAACGAGGACATGGCGCGGCTGACGGAGGAGGCCGGGCGGCGCGGCATCGCCGTGCTGCTCGACCTCGTCGCCGGGCACACGTCCGACCAGCACCCGTGGTTCCGCGCGTCCGCCGACGACCCGGACGACCACCGGTTCGTCTGGAGCGACGTGCCGGTCGAGGGATTCCAGCCCGGCCCCGGCGCGCGGGGCGGGTACTACCGGCCCAACTTCTTCCCGGTGCAGCCCGCGCTCAACTACGGGTACGCGCGCCCCGACCCGGCCGAGCCCTGGCGGCAGCCGGTCGACGCCCCCGGACCACGGGCCAACCGCGCCGCGCTGCGCGAGATCATGGCGCACTGGTTCGGCCTCGGCGTGGCCGGGTTCCGGGTCGACATGGCGTCGTCGCTCGTCAAGGACGACCCGGGTCACGTCGAGACGGGCAGGCTGTGGGCACAGATGCGCGCCTGGCTGGACCGCGAGTGGCCCGGCCGCGTGATCATCAGCGAGTGGGGCGACCCGCGGGTCGCGGTCCCTGCGGGCTTCCACGCCGACTTCTTCCTCCAGTTCGGCGGCGACGACAACGGGCTGCCGCTGCGGTCCCTGTGGAACAACGGCGCGGGCGTCGCGGACCCGGCCTGGGGCGAGGTGCCCGCGTGGGCGGCCGCCGAGGCACGCGGCGACGCACGCACGTTCGTGGACGCCTGGCAGGCCGCCGCCGACGCCATCGCGGCAGCGGGCCGCGGCGGCGTGGTCGGCCTGCCGACGTCCAACCACGACTTCACGCGGCTCGTCGCCGGCCCGCGCGACGCGCGGCAGGCGCGCGTGGCGCACGTGCTCACGCTCACCTGGCCCGCGATGCCGTCGGTGTACTACGGCGACGAGATCGGCATGCGGTACGTGCCGGGCACGCCGACGACCGAGGGTTCACGGCTCGGCCCGGCGTACGACCGGGCGGGCTCGCGCACACCGATGCAGTGGGGCGTGATGCCTGCGGGCCGGCTGGGCCCCGGCAGCCCGGGCGAGTCCCGGTACCTGCCGCAGGACCCGGACCCTGAGCGGCCCACCGTCGCCGCCCAGCTCGACGACGAGGGGTCGCTGCTGCACCACGTGCGCGACCTGATCGCCCTGCGGCACACGGACCCGCGGCTCGACGTCGCCGCGCCCGTCGAGGTGCTCGCGACCGGCTACCCGCTCGCGTACCTGCGGGGCGGCACGCTCGCCGTCGCGCTCAACCCGGGCGGCGCCGCCGTCAGCCTCCCGCTCGCGGGGGCAGGGACGGCGCGGGCGGTGCTCGCGCAGGGTCTGGACGTGGAGCGGCACGACGGCGGGACCGACGTCGTCCACCTGGCCGCGTACGGGTACGCGGTGCTCGACCTGGCGGCGGGGAGCTAGCCGCGGCGGCGTCCGACGCTACGCCGCCGGAGGCGGCACCCGGCGGAAACGGCCCGGCGGGACCCCGTGCGCCCGGCGGAACGCCGCGGAGAAGGCGAACTCCGTCGCGTAGCCGACCTGGCGGGCGACCGTCGCGAGCGGCACGTCCGTCTCGCGCAGGAGCCCCGCCGCCCGCTCCAGACGCCACTCCGTCAGGTAGCGCATCGGCGGCCGTCCGACGCGCTCCGTGAACCGCCGGGCGAACGACGTGCGCGGCAGGCCCGCGACCCGGCTGAGGCGTTCAACGGTCCACGGTTCCGCGGGGTGCTCGTGCATCTGCCGGAGGGCGCTCGCGATCGCCGGGTCGTCGGTCAGGACGCCGCCCGGCTCGTGCTCCTCGCGCCACTGCCGCAGCACGTGCACGAGCACCAGCTCGAGCAGGGCGGGCACCGTGGCGTCGTCCCGCGCCGGGCTCGCCGCCACCTCCGCTCGCAGCAGCTCGGTCAGGGCGCGCAGCCGCGGGGCACGCTCGGCGTCGGGCGAGACGACGACGAGGTCGGGCAGCGTCCGCAGATAGTACGGCGCCGACCCATGCGTGAGCTGGTAGGACCCGCAGAGGAATGCGAAGCGCGCAGGGCCCTGCTCGGGCGGGTGCGGGCCGAATGCCACCATCGGGAGGTCCTGCAGCCGTGCCGGGGCGGGCGCGAGCCCGTGCGCGGCGCCCGCAGAGGCGAGCACGACGTCGCCCGGCCGGAGCTCGACCGGGTCGGTGTTCTCGGTGACCAGCCAGCAGGCGCCCGACAGGACGATGTGGAAACCGCTGCCCTCGAAAGCCGGGAACCGGACACCGTGGGCGCCCGTCTGCCGCACCAGCCGCGCCCCGGGCCTGCCCGCACGGACGGAACGGATCACCTCGCCGACCAGGTCCATACCTCGGATGCTAACCCCCGCCTGCCCGCCCACAGCCCCGCCCACCCATCGCCCGGGACGGTCGCGTATGGACCCGGGCGTCTCGCACATGGTCCGCGCGCCCGCCGGGTGCTGGGCTGGTGCCGTGAGCACCGAGACCGCCGAACCGTCCGCGACCGCCACCACCGCCGCGCGCGCCGAGCTGCTCGACACGCTGCGCGACCACGCCGCCGCGACCGAGCAGGACGGACGGCCGACCCGCGAGACCCTGACCGCCCTGCGCGCCCTCGGCACGCTCGCGCTGCGCACGCCCCGCGCCCACGGCGGCGCGGGCGCAGGCACGACGACGGTCGCCCGCACCCTGACCGAGGTCGGGCGTGCGTGCCCGACCGCCGCCTGGGTGGCCGGCACGTGCCTGACCGCCAAGGACATCGTCACCACCGCAGTACCCCAGGCCGCCGCGGAGGTGTTCGCCGACCCCGACGCGCTGTTCTGCGGGTCGGGGTTCCCGGGCGGGCGCGGCGAGCGCGTGCCCGGGGGCCTGCGCGTCACGGGAACCTGGCCGAACGTCTCGGGGTGCGAGGACGCCGCCTGGGCCTCCCTCGGCGTGCTCGTCGAGGGCGCGCCGGCCTTCGTCGTCGTCCCGCTCGCCGACCTCGTCGTCGAGCGGACCTGGGACGTGGCGGGCATGCGCGGCACCGGCAGCCACACCCTCGTCGCCCGGGACCTCGTCGTGCCCGACGACCGCTCGGGCCGGGCGGCCCCGTTCGGCCCCGCCGACCAGCTGCTCTACGTGGTCGCCGTCCTGGCACCCGTCGTGGGTGCCGCGCAGGGCGCGCTCGACGCCACCACTGAGATGTTCGCCTCGGACCGCAAGCCGTACATGACCACCTACACGAGCATGGGCGAGTCGGCCGGCGCGCGCCACCAGCTCGCGGAGGCGGCGCACCTCGTGCACCGCGCCGAGACGAGCATGCTCGCCGTCGCGAGCCACGCCGACGCGGTCGCAGCGGGGGAGGACGACGCGGACACGCTCACCGGCGCCGACGGCCACCGCCGACGACTGGCGCTCGCGGACGCCGCGAGGGACTGCCGCGCGGCGCTCGAGCTCGTCCTGGACCTCCACGGGACCAGCGGGTTCCGCACCGGCAACCGGGTGCAGCGGCTCTGGCGCGACGTCGCCGTCGGCAGCAGGCACCCCCTGCTCAACCCGTACCTCACCACGGAGCGCCTGGGCGAGGCGCTCGTGCCGCCGCCCGCCGCCTGACCGGGCACGGGGCGGGGGGCGGACCGGGCACGGACGGGCACGGCCCGGCCGTCCGGCGGAGGTTAGCCTTGGCCCCGTGGAACTGATCCGGAAGGGCAAGGTTCGCGAGGTCTACGCGGACGGCGACGATGTGATCCTGGTGGCCTCCGACCGCGTGTCGGTGTACGACGTGGTGCTCCCGACACCCGTCCCGGACAAGGGCGCGATCCTCACGCAGCTCTCGCTGTGGTGGTTCCGCCAGTTCGCCGACCTCGTGCCCAACCACGTGATCAGCGAGGACGTGCCGGCCGAGTGGGCGGGCCGCGCGATCCGCTGCAAGCGCCTGGACATCGTCCCGGTCGAGTGCATCGCGCGCGGGTACCTCACCGGTGGCGGCCTGGAGAGCTACCGGGCCACCGGCACCGTCTCCGGCGTGGCCTTCCCGCCCGGCCTCGTGGAGGCGTCCCGCCTGCCTGAGCCCGTCTTCACGCCGTCGACCAAGGCGGAGGAGGGGCACGACGAGTACATCTCCGTGGAGGAGATCGCTCGCGACCTCGGCGAGGAGACCACGACCCGGCTGAAGGACCTCACGCTCGCGATCTACGGGCGCGGCGCCGAGATCGCCCGGGAGCGCGGGGTGCTCATCGCCGACACCAAGGTCGAGTTCGGCACGGACGCCGACGGCGTGCTCACGCTGGCCGACGAGGTGCTCACGCCGGACTCCTCGCGGTTCTGGAAGGCGAGCGAGTACGAGCCCGGCCGCGCGCAGTGGTCGTACGACAAGCAGTTCGTCCGTGACTGGTCGGCGACGCTGACCGACTGGGACCGCACCTACCCGGGCCCCGAGATCCCCGACGACGTGGTGCGGGAGACCCGCGCCCGCTACGTCGAGATCTACGAGCAGCTCACGGGCGAGCGCTGGACCTGAGCCGATCTGAGCCGATCTGAGCGGATCTGGTCCGGGCGCCCCGGGCGCGGCTCGAACACGCGTGTCAGTGGCCCGGGCTAGCCTCTGCCCCGTGAGCACGACCGCCGCCTCTCCGTCCGCGCACCGGACAGCGCACGAGTCCGGGTACCAGGCCACCTTCGAGGAGCTCGGCACGCCCCTGCGGGACGTCACGTTCGTGGTGGTGGACCTGGAGACCACGGGGACCAACGCGGCCGACGGCGGCATCACCGAGATCGGTGCGGTCAAGGTGCGGGGCGGCGAGGTGCTGGGCGAGTTCCAGTCCCTCGTCAACCCGGGTCAGCCGGTCCCCGCGTTCGTGGCCCGGCTGACGGGCATCACCAACGCCATGGTGGCCACGGCGCCGGACATCGCGCTCGTGCTGCCCAGCTTCCTCGAGTTCGCGCACGGCAGCGTGCTCGTGGCGCACAACGCGCCCTTCGACGTCGGCTTCCTCAAGGCGATGTGCGCACGGCTGGACTACCCGTGGCCAGGGTTCCAGGTCGTGGACACCGTGCCGCTCGCCCGGCGCCTCGTCACGCGGGACGAGGCCCCGAACCACAAGCTGTCCAGCCTGGCGCGCCTGTTCCACGCCACGGTGTCGCCGGACCACCGGGCGCTGTCCGACGCGCGGGCGACGGTCGACGTGCTGCACGGCCTGTTCGACCGCCTCGCCCCGATGGGCGTCACCCACCTCGAGGACCTGGCGACGGCGTCGGACCCGGTGCCGCCGGAGGTGCGCCGCAAGCGTCATCTCGCGGACGACCTGCCCGACGCGCCCGGCGTCTACCTGTTCCGCGGGCCGGGCGACGAGGTGCTGTACGTCGGCACCTCTGTCAACATCCGCAAGCGCGTGCGCTCGTACTTCACCGCGGCCGAGAAGCGGAAGCGGATCACCGAGATGGTCCGCATCGCCGAACGGGTCACGCCGGTCGCGTGCGCGACGCCGCTCGAGGCGCAGGTGCGCGAGCTGCGCCTCATCACCGAGCACGCGCCGCGCTACAACCGGCGCTCGAAGTACCCCGAGCGGCACGCGTGGGTGCGCCTGACGGACGAGGCGTACCCCCGCCTGTCGGTCGTGGGCACGGTGGTGGAGGGCGCGGCGCACATCGGCCCGTTCGCCTCGCGGCGGGCCGCGCAGGAGGCGGTGCACGCCCTGCACGACGCGCTGAACCTGCGCCAGTGCACCGCACGCCTGCCGCTGGTCTCCCGGGTCGCGGGCAGCCCGTGCGCGCTGGCGGGGATGGGCCGCTGCTCGGCGCCGTGCGTCGCCACCGAGGCGCCGGACGCGTCGTACGCGGCGGTCGCCGAGGCCGCGCGCCAGGCTCTCACCGGCGACCCCGCGCCCGTGGTGCGCGCGCTGTCGGACCGGATCGCCGCGCTCGCCCACCAGGAGCGCTACGAGGAGGCGGGCGAGGTCACCCGGCGGCTGCGCGCGTTCGTCGCGGGCGCGCACCGTGCCCAGCGCCTCGACCCCCTGGCCCGCTGTGCCGAGCTCGTGGCGGCGCGCCCGTCCGGGATCGGGGACGCCGCGGGCCGGCCGGGCGGCTGGGAGATCGTGGTGCTCAAGCACGGCCGTCTCGCGGCGACCGGCGTCTCGGCACCCGGCGCCGATCCCCTCCCCCTCGTCGCGGCGCTGCGCACCACCGCGGAGCACGTCGAGCCACCCGTGGCGCCGGCACCGGCCGCACACCCGGAGGAGACCGACCTGCTGCTCGCGTGGCTCGACTCCCCCGGCGTGCGGCTCGTGCACGTGGACGGCACGTGGGCGTGCCCCGTGCGCGCGGCGGGCGCCCACGCCGACCTCACGTGGGCCTCGGACCGTGTCCGCGCCGAGATCGACGCCGTCGCGCCCACGCACGAGTCGCAGGTGGATACGATGACGGCATGCTGACCGCGATCGTCCTCATCGACGCCGAGACGTCCCGCATCCCCGAGGTCGCGCAGGAGGTCGCGAACATCGACGGAGTGAGCGAGGTCTTCTCCGTGACCGGCAAGGCCGACCTCGTGGCGATCGTGCGCGTGCCCGAGCACGAGCAGCTCGCCGGGGTGGTCTCCGACAACGTGAACAAGGTGCCCGGCGTGCAGAACACGGAGACCCTCATCGCGTTCCGCGCCTACTCCCGGGCCGACCTCGAGCAGGCCTTCGCCCTGGGCCTCGACGACTGACGCCGAGGTAGTCACCTGGCGAGGTAGTCACGTGGCGAGGTAGTCACCTGGCTACCGGCCGGAAAATCAGTCCCTGCCGCCCGTGACGGCGCGGTCCGGCTCGGCGCCCACCTCGACCGACGGACGCTCGGACGCGGCGTGCCTGCCGTGGTGCGCGTGCGCGGCCTCGAGCTCGGCCGGCGTGACCGGTTCGACGCGGTCCTCGTAGAAGAAGCGCGACAGCCGCTGCCACCGCTTCTCGGCCGCGTAACCCTTGCGCTTCACCCCGCGCGCATCGGTCTCCGGGGCGATCTCCAGCGGCGCCGGCGACACGTAGCCCACGCGCAGCCACCGCTCCTGCTCGTCGAGCGGCGCGTGCACCTCGATGTACTCACCGTTCGCGAACCGCACGATGCGGCCCGACTCGTGCCCGTGCAGCACCAGCTCCCGATCCTTGCGCTGCAGACCGAGGCACACCCGTTTGGTTACCCAGAACGCCACGACCGGCCCGACGAAGAGCAGCACGCGCAGCACCCACGTGATCGCGAAGATCGACAGCGAGAAGTGCGTCGCGATGAGGTCGTTCGTCGCAGCGAGCGCGCACACCAGGAAGGCGGTGAAGATCGCGACGCCCGCCGCCGTGCGCACCGGACGGTTGCGCGGCCGGTCCAGCACGTGGTGCTCGCCGTGGTCCCCCGTCACGCGGGCCTCGACGAACGGCCACGCGAACAGCAGCGTGAACAGGATGCCGGGCACGATGACGGCAGGGATGAGCAGGTTCATGCTCAGCGTGTACCCGCCGATCACCCACTCCCAGCCCGGCCCGGGCATGAGGCGCAGGGCGCCGTCGACGAAGAGGATGTACCAGTCCGGCTGCGTGCCCGCGGAGACCGGCGACGGGTCGTACGGCCCGTAGTTCCAGACGTTGTTGATGGCCATCGTCGCGCCCATGAGGGTGAGCACGCCGGCGATGATGAAGAAGTTGCCGGTCATCTTCGCCACGTAGACCGGCAGGGCCGGGTAGCCGACGACGTTCCGGTCGGTGCGGCCGCCGCCGGGGTACTGGGTGTGCTTCTGCAGCACCATGAGGAACAGGTGCAGCGCGATGAGCGCGATCAGGAGCCCCGGGATGACGAAGATGTGGATGGTGAACAGGCGCGGGATGATGTGCTCGCCCGGGAACTCACCGCCGAAGACGAGGAACGACAGGAACGACCCGATCAGCGGGATCGACTTCACGACGCCGTCGATGATGCGCAGGCCGTTGCCGGAGAGCACGTCGTCCGGCAGCGAGTAGCCGGAGAAGCCCGCAGCGAGGGCCAGCACCAGCATGATCGCGCCGACGAGCCAGTTGATCTCGCGCGGCTTGCGGAACGCGCCGGTGAAGAAGATCCGGAACATGTGCAGGATGATCGACCCGACGAAGATCAGGGCCGACCAGTGGTGGATCTGCCGCATGAGCAGGCCGCCGCGCACCTCGAACGACATCTCGACCGTCGACCGGAAGGCGGACGACATGAGCTGCCCCTGCATCGACGCGGGGTGCTCTCCCTCGAAGCGCACGAGCGCCATGGACGGCTCGAAGAACATCGTCAGGAAGAAACCCGAGGCGACGAGCACGACGAACGAGAAGAGCGCGATCTCGCCGAGCATGAAGGACCAGTGGTCCGGGAAGACCTTGCGCGCGAACTCCTTGACCGCCACGCCGATGGACGTGCGCTGGTCGAGGTAGTCGGCCGCCTTGCCGACCCTCGTCGTCGGAGCGTTGTTCGGGTGTTGCTGGTGTGCCACGTCGTCACCCCTCGCACGCAGGCGACCGCGGCAGCCTCGCCGCGGACACCTCCAGTACACACCCGGGAGCGAACCGCTTCCACCCCTGCCGCCGGTGCCCGGCCGAAACCACCCTGGCACGCCAGATCCGGCGCACCGGCCGGGGCGGGAGCCCCGGCGTGCGCCGGATCTGGTCAGCGGGTCACGCCGTGGGGACGACCAGACCAGAGGTCTGCGTCTTCGCGCGGTTCAGACGCTCGGAGACGTTGTCCCACGCCACCAGGTTCCACCAGGCCTTGATGTAGTCCGGGCGGACGTTCAGGTAGTCGATGTAGTACGCGTGCTCCCAGCAGTCCAGCATGAGGACGGGGGTCAGCGCGAAGGGGATGTTCCCCTGCTGGTCGAAGAGCTGCACCACGACCAGCTTCTGACCGACCGAGTCCCAGGCCAGGACGGCCCAGCCGGAACCCTGCACACCGGCGGCGACGGCGGTGAAGTGCGCCTTGAACTTCTCGAACGAGCCGAAGTGCTCGTCGATCGCAGCGGCGATGTCGCCGGTCGGCTCGCCGCCGGCCTCGGGCGCCATGTTCGTCCAGAAGATCGAGTGGTTGATGTGACCACCGAGGTTGAACGCGAGGTCCTTCTCGATCTTGTTCACGTTTGCGAGGTTGCCCGTCTCGCGGGCCTCCTCGAGCTGCTCCAGGGCAGTGTTCGCGCCCTTGACGTAGGTCGCGTGGTGCTTGGAGTGGTGCAGCTCCATGATCTTGCCCGAGATGTGGGGCTCGAGGGCGGCGTAGTCGTAGGTCAGGTCAGGGAGCGTGTAGACAGCCATTGCTGAGGTACCTCCAGGATCGGTCCGCGCGCCGGACGGCACGCGGGTCATGCCGCCGTCCTGGCCGTGCGCCGCTGCGGTGCCCGGCGGGACGGCAATGGCCCGTGTCCCCGGCCGCAGACGCGGACCGGGAGACACAGGCCATCGCTTGGACTCGCAGGTCGCTCAGTGCTCCCGCGAGGTGGTGCCTGCGCCCGCCTCGACGGCCGGGCGCTCGTCCGACTCGCCCAGCTGGTCGTGCTCGCCGTGCGAGTGCGCGGCCGCGACCTCGGCGGGGGTCACCGGCTCGACGCGGTCCTCGTAGAAGAACCGCGACAGCCGCTGCCACCGCTTGTCGGACGCGTAGCCCTTGCGCTTCACGCCGCGGGCGTCGGTCTTCGGCGCGATCTCCAGCGGGGCCGGGGCGTCGTAGTTGACCCGCAGCCACCGCTCCTGCTCGTCGAGCGGCGTGTGCACCTCGATGTACTCACCGTTCGCGAACCGCACGATGCGGCCCGACTCGTGCCCGTGCAGCACCAGCTCCCGGTCCTTGCGCTGCAGGCCGAGGCAGATGCGGCGCGTGACGGAGTAGGCGAACACCGGGCCGACGAACAGCAGGATGCGGAACACCCACGTGATCGCGTTGATCGAGAGCCCGAAGTGGGTCGCGATGAGGTCGTTCGAGCCGGCCAGGGCCAGCACGATGAACGCCGTCAGGAAGGCGACGCCGAGACCCGTGCGGGCCGGACGGTTGCGCGGGCGGTCCAGCACGTGGTGCTCGCGGTCGTCCTTCGTGACCTTGGCCTCGATGAACGGGTAGACGAACAGGAACGTGAACAGCAGGCCCGGCACGACCACGGCCGGGATCAGGATGTTCCACGACAAGGTGTACCCGAAGATCACCCACTCGGTGCCCTGCCCCGGCATGAGGCGCAGCGACCCCTCGAGGAACAGCATGTACCAGTCCGGCTGGGCACCGGCGGAGACCGGCGACGGGTCGTACGGGCCGTAGTTCCAGACGTTGTTGATCGCCATCGTGGCGCCCATGAGCGCCAGCACGCCGAAGACCAGGAAGAAGTTGCCGGTCATCTTGGCGACGTACACCGGCAGCGCCGGGTAGCCGACGACGTTGGTGTCGGTGCGGCCGCCGCCCGGGTACTGGGTGTGCTTCTGCAGCACCATGAGGAACAGGTGCAGCGCGATGAGCGCCAGCAGGATGCCCGGCACCACGAAGATGTGCAGCGTGAACAGGCGCGGCACGATGTGGTGGCCCGGGAACTCGCCGCCGAAGATCATGTACGACATGAACGACCCGAGGATCGGGATCGACTTGACCACGCCGTCGGTGATGCGCAGGCCGTTGCCGGAGAGCACGTCGTCCGGCAGCGAGTAGCCGGTGAAGCCGGCGGCCAGACCGAGGATCATGAGCAGCAGGCCCACGATCCAGTTGATCTCGCGCGGCTTGCGGAACGCGCCGGTGAAGAAGACACGCATCATGTGCACGACGATCGAGGCCATGAAGATGAGCGCCGACCAGTGGTGGATCTGCCGCATGAGCAGGCCGCCGCGCACCTCGAACGACATGTCGAGGGTCGAGGCGAACGCCACCGACATCAGCTCGCCGTGCATG
>DATGOB010000143.1:0-30640 GCA_036010205.1 Promicromonospora sp.
CGCGGCTGATCTTGTCCGCCGGGTCGCCCGCGGGGACGGGGCGGGAGGTGTTGCCGAGCGGTCGCGCGGCGACGGCGCCACGGTCCTGCCCGTCGGGGTCCGGCGCGGCGATCGCCGCCGCAGGCGGGACGAGGAGTGCCAGTGCGGTGGCCGAGGCCAGCACGCCGGGCAGACGTCGGATGCGTGGGGGCATGGGTTCTCCGGGCTGAGGCGCCCGGGGTGCCGGGCGCAAAGGGCCTGCGCTCGGCAGGAGATATGCCGAGAACCTAGCGCTCACTCTCGGGCATATCGCCGGAAGATCAGGGAAATCACCCGGCCATCTCTCAGCCGTTCCTACGCCCCCGCAACCGGTCGATCTCGCGGCGCTCACGCTTGGTGGGGCGGCCGGCACCCCGGTCGCGCAGCCCTACCGCCTCACGCTCGGCGCGCGTGGGCAGCGGCGGGCTGTGGTCGAGGTAGGCCTTGGCGGCCACCGGCGCGCCGACCCGCTTGGGCAGCAGCTCGACGACCTCGATCACCCGGTCCCGCAAGGGGTCGCGCCACGTCACGCGGTCACCCACCGCCACGGACGCGGCGGGCTTGGCGACCTTGCCGTTGATCCGCACGCGGCCGCTGCGGCACAGCTCCGCGGCGACCGACCTGCTCTTGGCCAGCCGCACGGCCCACAACCAGACGTCGATCCGCACCTGTCCATCCTGCCGCACATCCGGACCCGGGCACGAGAACGCCCCGGGGACCGCGGCACGCGCGGCTCCCGGGGCGGGTGGGGCGTCAGGACACGTGCACCCAGCGCTCGTCCGACGTCGTGACCTCGTGCGGCTCGCCCGTGATCGTCACGACCTGGCGCGGGGCCGGCTCGACCACCGCGGCGTCGTCGGGCGAGTCGTTGGGCTCGTCGAGGTCGGCGATACCCTCCGCGACCACCTTGACAACGCTGTCTGCCGCATGCGCGCCGACCCAGACCTCGACGTCACCGGGCTCGACGACGCGCACCATCCGACGGTCCGAGAACGCGAACCGCGTGGTCGGCACCTCGAACGTGATGGTCGTGGTCTCGCCGGGCTGCAGGGCGACCCGGTGGTACCCGAGGAGCTGCGCGACCGGTCGCGCGACCGAGGCCACCACGTCGTGCCCGTAGAGCTGCACGACGTCGGAGCCGGCCACGGCGCCCGTGTTCGTCACCGCGACGACGGCCCGGAAGCTGCCGCCCGCCTCGACCGACGGGTCGACCGACACGAGCTCGCGCTGGAACGTCGTGTAGGACAGGCCGAACCCGAAGGACCGCACCGGCGTCGAGTCCGTCGACGTCACCTCGGACCGGCCGCCCAGGATCGGGTGCAGGTACGAGTACGGCTGCGCGCCCGACGAGCGCGGCAGCGACACGGGCAGGCGCCCGGACGGGTTCACGCGGCCGGAGAGCACACCGGCGATGGCCGTGCCGCCCTCCTCGCCCGGGAAGAACGCCTGGAGCACGGCACCGGGGGTGTTCTCGCCGTCCAGGGCCCAGTCGATCGCGTACGGGCGCCCGGTGATCAGCACCATGACGACGGGCTTGCCCGCGCCCAGCACGGCCTCGACCAGCTCGCGCTGCACGCCCGGCAGGTCCAGCGACTCGCTGTCGTTGCCCTCGCCGACCGTGCCACGGCCGAACAGCCCTGCCTGGTCGCCGACCACGACGACGGCGACGTCCGCGGCCTGCGCCGCCGCGACGGCCTCGTCGAACCCTGAGGTGTCGTCGCCCTCGACGTCGCAGCCCTGCGCGAACGTCAGCTCGGGCGTCGGCAGGCCCGCCCGCTCGAACTCGCCGGCCAGCGCCTCGGCGACGGACGGGATCTCGAAGCCCGCGGGCACGCCCGGGTGGTGGGCCAGCACGTGGTTGGCGAACGAGTAGCAGCCCATGAGCGCCTCGGACCGGTCCGCGTTGGGACCGATGACGGCGACCCGCGCGGGCTTGTCCTGCCACCCGCCGAGCGGGAGCACGCCGTCGTTGGACAGCAGGACGACGGACTCCTCGGCCAGCCGCCGTGCGACGTCGCGGTGCGCGGCCGAGTCGAGGTCGACGGTGGCGGGCGGCTCGTCCTCGTACGCGTCGGGCTCGAGGAGACCCAGCTCCTCCTTCTGCCGCAGGGCGCGCAGCACCGCGCGGTCGACGACCTCGACCGGCACCACGCCGTCCTTGACGAGGGCGGCGAGCGGCTCGAGGTACGCGTCACCCGAGGGCAGCTCGATGTCGACGCCCGCCTCGAGGGCGGCGGCGGCCGCCGCGCCCCTGTCGGCCGCGATGCCGTGCATGACGTCGAGGAACGCGACGCCGAAGTAGTCGGCGACGACGACGCCGTCGAAGCCCCAGCGCTCGCGCAGCACACCCGTGAGGTACTCGGCCGACGAGTGCATCGGCACGCCGTCGACGTCGTTGTACGAGGCCATGACGGACCGGACGCCGCCGTCGACCACGGCCATCTCGAACGGCGGGAGGAAGACGTCGGCGATCTCGCGCGGGCCCGCGCTCACCGGGGCGTGGTTGCGCCCGGCCTTGGACCCGGAGTAGGCGACGAAGTGCTTGAGCGTTGCGTGCACGCCTGCGCTCTGCATGCCGCGCACGTAGGAGGTGCCGACCGTGCCGACGAGGTACGGGTCCTCGGCGATGCACTCGTCGACGCGGCCCCACCGCGGGTCGCGCACGACGTCGAGCACCGGGGCGAGGCCCTGGTGCACGCCGAGCTCGCGCATCGAGTCGCCGATGAGGCGGCCCATCTCCGTGACCAGCTCGGGGTCGAACGACGCGCCCCACGCGAGCGGCGTCGGGAAGGTGGCGGCCTTCCAGGCCGCCAGGCCCGTCAGAACCTCCTCGTGCACCAGCGCGGGGATGCCGAGCCGGGTCTCGCGCTTGATGCGGCGCTGCTCGGCCCACAGCCACTCCGCCCGCTCGACCGGGTCGACCGGCCGCGTGCCGTACACGCGGGTGTAGTGGCCCAGGCCGTTGCGCGTGATCTCCGGCAGGGTGGTCGAGGCCGAGTCGCCGGCCATCTCGCCCTGCATCGGGGCCACGACGTTGCCGCCCTGGTCCAGCCAGTACCCGACGAGCTGTGCGAGCTTCTCCTCGAGGGTCATCCGGGCGTGCAGCTCGCGCACGCGCTCCGACACCTCGGGCACGGCCCGAAGCGCCACTGGCAGCTCCGTCATCGAATTCCTTCCTACCTGCAGGGGACGGCCGCGTGTGCAGCCTTGCGTGGGAGGAGGCGGCGCGGTCGGCGACCGCGCCGCCTCGTGGGTCAGCCCTTGACGGCCCCGGTGAGGCCGCCGACGATGCGCCGCTCGAACAGCGAGAAGAAGATGAGCGCCGGGATCATCGACAGCGACGTGAACGCCAGCACCCGTGCCGTGTCGACCGAGTACTGGGAGGAGAACGCCTGCACGCCGAGCGGCAGCGTGTACGACATCTCGTCGTTCAGGATGAACAGCGGGAGCATGTACGAGTTCCACGACGCGACGAACGCCAGGATGCCGACCGTGATGACGCCGGGGAGCGACAGCGGGACCACCATCCGGAAGAAGAAGCCCAGGCGGCCCGACCCGTCGATGGCGGCGGCCTCCTCGATCTCCTTCGGGATGGCCCGCAGGAACGGCACCAGGATGATGATCGTCGTGGGCAGGGCGAACGCGATCTGCGGCAGCACGATGCCACCGATCGTGTTCATCAGCCCGAGGTCGCGGATCAGGATGTACAGCGGGGTGATCGCCACCGTCATCGGGAACATGAGGCCCGCGGCGAACAGCGAGTACATGGCCCCGTTGAGCTTGAAGTCGTACCGTGCCAGCACGAAGCTCACCATGAGCCCGAGCGCCACCACGCCGAGGGTGGTCAGCACGCCCGCCACCGCGGAGTTGCCCACCTGCCGCCAGAAGATCGGGCTGGCGAGCACCTCGAGGTAGTTGTCCACCACCCACGGCCCGGGCAGGCCCGACGGGTCGGCGGTGATCTGCGCGTTCGTGCGGAACCCGCCCAGGATGATGTAGAGCACCGGCCCGATGCAGATACCGACGAAGAGGAAGGCGACGACGTACGTCATCGGGCTGCCCCAGGCCACCTTGCGGGTGGGGCGCAGGGTCTGCCTGCCCGTGGTCGGGGTCTCGAGGAGCGCCGTCATCACTTCTTCCTTTCCGTGAGCGCGCCCTCGGTGTCCCGGCGCAGCACGTACCGCTGGTAGACCAGCGCGATGACGAGGGAGATCACGAACAGGACCACGGCGACGGCGTTGCCGTAGCCGTAGTTCCCGGCCAGCCGCCCGTTGAGCACCATGTAGGTCGCCATCGTGGACGTGCCTGCGGTCGCGGACACGTACTGGCCCCAGATGATGTAGACGAGGTCGAACAGCTGCAGGGAGCCGATGATCGACAGGAACGCCCAGATCCGGATCGTGGGACCGAGCAGCGGGAGCGTGATGGTCCGCTGGATCTGCCAGTAGGAGGCGCCGTCGATCGCCGCGGCCTCGGAGAGCTCCTCGGGGATGCTCTGCAGGCCCGCGAGGAAGAGGATCACCGCGAAGCCGATGTACTTCCAGCTGATGATGATCATCAGCGACCACAGCGCGATCCTCGGGTCCGACAGCCAGTCGACGGCGAGCGCCCCGAGCCCGATCTTGGTGAGGAGGTCGTTGACGGCGCCGGCGCTCTGGAGCATGAGGCTCCAGCCCGTCCCCACGATGACCTCGGAGATCACGTAGGGCACGAAGATGAGCACGCGGATGATCGACCGGCCGCGGATCTTCTGGTTCAGCAGGAGCGCGAGCGCGACGGCAGCGGGCCCCTGGAGGACCAGGGAGAGCACGACGATGTAGCCGTTGTGCAGCAGCGCGTCGTGGAACGCGGTGTCCCGGAAGATCGTCAGGTAGTTGTCGAACCCGACGAACTCGGTCGGCGGCCCGAAGCCCTTCCACTTGAAGAACCCGTAGTAGGCCGCCATCACGACGGGGAAGATGACGAACATCAGGAACACGACGACGGCAGGTGCCGAGAGCACGATGATCTCGAGCGCCTTGCCCCAGTCGGTCCGCTTGCCCCGTCGCGGCCCGGGGGCCGGGGACGGCGTCTGCACGCCGCCCCCTGCCACCACGGGTCCCTCAGGCGAGGCGGTCCGGGTCGCTGTGTTCTCGCCCAGGGAGTGAGTCATGTGCCTGGTTACTCCATTGCGGCCGCGGCGTTGACCGCGTCGACGATGCTCTGCGGGTCGCCGTCGCCCGCCAGCATCTCGACGACGCCGGCGTTGAGGGCGTTACCCACGTTCTGGCCGTACAGCGTGTCCAGCCAGACGGACACGTACGGGGCCTCGTTGTACGCCTCGAGCACGGACTGCAGCGCCGGGTCGGTCACGACACCCTGCGCCTCCTTGCTCGCGGGCAGGGTCACGAAGGCCTCGGCGTAGGCCTCCTGGTGCTCCTTCTGCATGAAGAAGTTCAGGAAGTCGGCGCACTCCGGCGGGGCCTCGACGAAGCACGAGTACCCGTCGACGCCGCCCATGAACGCGGCGGGGTCGCCCTCACCGCTGCCGGTGTCGGGGAACGGGAACCAGCCCAGGTCGGGCAGCGGCTTCTCGTCGGGGGTCAGACCGGCGATGACGCCCGGGTCCCATGCGCCCATGAGCTCCATCGCAGCCTTGTGGTTGGCGATGAGGCCGGCCGACGAGCCGGCACCCTGCTGGGCGGTCGCCGTGAGGAAGCCCTTCTGGAAGGGCTCGGTCTCGGCGAAGGCCTGCAGGTTCTCGCCCGCGGTGAGCCAGCACTCGTCGTCGAAGCTGCGGGTCGCGGCCGCCGCGTCCAGCGTCTCCTGCGAGCACGCGCGGAGCGCGAAGAAGTAGTACCAGTGCGCGGCGGGCCAGGCATCCTTGCCGCCCAGGGCGACCGGCGAGATGTCGGCGTCCTTGAGGGCCGAGACCGCGTCGTTCAGCTCGTCGATCGTGGTGGGCGTCTCGGTGATGCCGGCCTCCTCGAAGAGGTCCTGGCTGTAGAAGAGACCGCCCGGCAGGATCGCGGTCGGCATGCCGTAGACCTTGCCGTCGATCGTGAAGGCGTCGAAGCCCGCGCCGACGTTCTCCTTGGTGGCCTCGTCGATCGTGTCGGTGAGGTCCATGATCTGCCCGGCCTCGACGACGTCGGCCAGCTTGCCGCCGCCGCGCGCCATGAAGATGTCCGGTGCGTCGCCCGAGTTGAGCGCGGTCTGGAGCTTGCCGTCCATGTCCTCGTTCTGGATGGACTGCACCTCGATCGTCACACCGGGGTTGGCCTCCTCGAAGGCCGCGACAGTGGCTTCCCAGTACGCCTTGCCGGGGCCGGTGGTGGAGTTGTGCCAGAAGGTCATCGTGACGTCGCCGTCACCCGACCCTCCGTCGCCACCACCTGAACAGCCCGCCGCCAGCAGGGCAACGGTGGCACCCAGGGCGAAGATGCCCGTGGCCCGCGTCTTCCTCATCATTGTGGAACCCCTTGTAGGTCGTCATCGACGGTTGGCAGGAGCCTGCCCGTTGACGGACCGTGAGTCCGTCACACCAGTGAGAGTGGCAGTTGGGTCACGGTTGAGTCAAACGGTTTCGATATCGATTTCGAAACGGAATGGTACGAGCCCCGCATCCGGTTGCCCGGGGTACCCTCATGTCCGTGCACAGAGGGACGAGCGGCTCCGGGCCCGGCGCCGAGCCGGGCGACGACGTAGCGGGCGGTCCGGGAGGCCCGGACCATCCCGTGGCCCCGGCGGCCGGTCGCGCCACCATCACCGACGTGGCACGGGTCGCCGGCGTCTCCGTCGCCACCGTGTCCAAGGTCGTCAACGGCCGGTACGGCGTCGCGGCGGCGACGGCGGAGCGCGTGCTCGGCGTCGTCGAGGAGCTCGGGTACGAGTCCTCGCTCGTCGCGCGCAGCCTGCGCCGCAGGCAGACCAACGTGATCGGCGTGCTCGTCGCCGAGTTCGAGCCGTTCAGCACCGAGCTGCTCAAGGGCATCTCCGCGGCCATCAACGGCACCGGCTACGAGCTCCTCGCCTACTGCGGCGACGCGGGCCGCACCGACCACGTGGGCTGGGAGCGCCGCTCGCTGTCCCGGCTGGCGGGCACGCTCATCGACGGCGTCGTCATCGTCACCCCCACGCTCGCTCTCCCCGAGCACGACGGCGTGCCCATCGTCGCCATCGACCCGCACACCGGGCCGACCGGGCCTGCGACGGTCGACTCCGACAACCTCGGCGGCGCCCGCATGGCCACCGAGCACCTCATCGGCCTCGGCCACACGCGTATCGGCTACCTGGGCGGGCGCGCGGACCTCGAGTCCGCACGGCTGCGCGAGCTGGGCTTCCGCGAGGCGATGGAGGCGGCAGGGCTGACGCCCGACCCGAGCCTCGTGCTGGAGGGCGGCTACCGCCCCGACCGCTCCGACCGCCCGACGCACGACCTGCTCGAGCGCGCCGACCGGCCCACGGCTGTGTTCGCGGCGAACGACCTCTCGGCGATCCACGTGATCCAGGTGGCCCAGGAGCTGGGCCTGCGCGTGCCGGAGGACCTGTCCGTCATCGGTTTCGACGACGTCCCCGAGGCAGCCGCCTCGACGCCGCCGCTGACCACGATCGCCCAGTCGCTGCACGAGATGGGCGCAGAGGCGCTGCGCATGGTCATCTCGATGCTGGAGTCCGACACCACGCAGCCGCGGCACACACGCCTGCCCACCCGCCTGGTCGAGCGCGCGAGCACGGCCCCGCCTGCGGCGTAGCGCGCCCGCGAAAAACCCTCGCCGCGCGTGGGCGTGCGGTGCACCCTGGGGACATGAGCAGCCCCACCGAGCCCACGCCGTGGCACGTCGTCGAGGTCCCGCCCGTGCCTGCGCCCGACCACCCGGACGCCTGGGCGTACCACGGCATCGCCGCGGTCGACAGGGCGGTCGAGACCGCCTCGCTCGGCTTCGACGACCTCGCGCGACCGGTCGAGCAGCTCGTCAGCGGCATGCTGCACCAGGAGTACACGGACAAGCACCGGTTCGCCGCCGTCCTCGAGCGGGCCGACGGCGGGGCACCGACGGCCGAGGACGTGATCGGCTACGGGTTCCTGTCGATGCCGCGCGACCAGAACACGCACAGCGCCGACGTCTACGTCGGCGTCCACCCCGACCACCGGCGCCAGGGCGTCGGCACCGCACTGGCCGATGCCGCGGAGCGCGTGGCCGCCGACGCAGGGCGCACCACGTTCTTCGGCTGGTCGCTCTCGCCCCGCGAGGCGGCCGCCGACGAGGAGGCGCTGGTGCCCGCGACCGGCGCCGGCCGGATCCCGGCCTCCGCCGCGGGCGCCCTGTTCGCCCGTGGCCGGGGATACGAGCTCGAGCAGGTGGAGCGCATGTCGCGCCTCGACCTGCCGGTGGACGCCGACGAGCTCGCGGAGCACGAGGCCGGGGCGCGCGCCGCGGCAGGCGACGACTACCGCGTCCACACGTGGGACCCGCTGCCCGAGGAGTGGTACGAGGGCTACGCCCGGCTCATGACGCGGATGTCGACCGACGTGCCACAGGGCGGCTTCGACTTCGGCGAGGAGACCTGGGACGCCGCCCGCGTGCGCACCTACCTCCGGGAGCGGGCCGACAACGGCCAGCGCCTGCTCACCACGCTCGCGGTGCACGTGCCGACGGGCGAGGTCGTGGGCGGCACGTCGTTCCTGCTCCAGGACGGCAGGCCCGCGTTCGCGTTCCAGGAGGAGACGATCGTGCTGGGCAGCCACCGCGGACACCGGCTCGGCATGCTCGTCAAGGCGGTCAACCTGCGTGAGCTCGCCGCGCGCTACCCGCGCACCGAGCGCGTGCACACGTTCAACGCCGAGGAGAACGGCCACATGCTGGCGATCAACGTGGCCCTGGGTTTCCGTCCGTCGGGGGCAGAGGCCGCCCTGCAGAAGCGCCTCTGACCCGCGCCACCAGGCGGAGCAAGCCGGTCGCCGCGCGGGACAGCGGCCCGCCGGTGCCGTTCGCGAGCGCCAGGAGCCGGTCCAGCCTGCCGTGCGTGATCCCGGACCCCGGCTGGTACGGGAGCCGCTCGAGCGGCATGGCCTGCATCATGACGACGACGTCGGCCGACAGCCCCGTCGCGCGCACGAGGCCGGAGACGGCCCGGCCGACGACGGGGTGCGCCATCGCCTCAGCCACCGTCGAGGACGGCGTGAGCATCGGGTCGACGGCGTCGCCCGGCACCTCGGCCTCGGCGGCGACCCGCAGGTCGCGGCTCGACGCGCCCACCTCGATCCGGTAGGTGCCGCCCGCCACGACCCACCGGCCGGCGAGCACGTCCCAGGTCGCGAGGTCGTCGCGCGCGACGTGGAGCTCGAGGCGCCGGGACTCGCCGGGCGCCAGGTCGGCGACGGCGAACGCCGCGAGCGCGCGCGGCGGTCGTGCCGGCCCGGCGTCGGGCGGTGCGACGTAGCACTGCACCACCTCGCGGCCGGCCACGTCGCCCGTGTTCGTGACGGTGAGGGCCACGGCGAGGCCGTCGTCGTCGGCCGGGGTGACCGCGAGATCGGCATAGCCGAACGTGGTGTAGGAGAGCCCGTGCCCGAAGGGGTACTGGACGGCCATGTCCCGCGCGTCGTACCAGCGGTAGCCGACGAAGACGCCCTCGCCGTAGGTGACGCGCAGCCCGGTGCCGGGGAAGCTCGTCCAGGCGGGCGTGTCCTGGAGCCGCAGGGGCACGGTCTCGGCGAGGCGGCCGGACGGGTTCACGCGGCCGAGCAGCACGTCGGCCAGGGCACCTCCCCCGGCCTGGCCGAGCAGCCACCCCTCGACGATCGCGGGCACCCGGTCGGCGAACGGCGCGAGCCGCACGACCGACCCGTTGGAGAGCACGACGACGACGCGCGCCGTCACCGCGAGCACCCGGTCGAGCAGGTCGAGCTGGTCGGCGGGCAGGTCGATGTGCTCGCGGTCGCGGCCCTCGGCCTCGGCCGACGGCGGCAGGCCCGCGAAGAACAGCACGACGTCGGCGTCGCGCGCGGCCGCGACGGCGTCGTCGGCGAGCGCCGCCGCCCCGGGCGCGCCGGGGTCCAGCGGGTACCCGGGGGCGAACGTCACGTCCGCGGCGTCCCGGAGGGCGGTCAGCGCGTCGTCGAGCCGGGTGGGCACCACCTGCGAGGAGCCTGCGCCCTGGTAGCGCGGGGTGCGGGCGAGCTCGCCGACGACGGTGACCCGCGCACCGGCGGCGAGCGGCAGCAGCCCGCCGTCGTTCTTGAGCAGGACGACCGCGCGGCTCGCCGCCTCGCGGGCCAGCGCGTGGTGCGCCTCGTCGTGCCAGGCCGCGGGGTCGTGGCCACGCTCGGCACGCAGGAGGCGGTGGCCCGCGCCGCTGTCCCCGACGTCCCTGGCCGCGAGCGCCAGGGCGGCGACGCGGGTCGCGGCGCGGTCGACGTCGGCGCGGTCGACGGCGCCGGACCGCACGGCCGCGACGATCTCGCGGACGCGGGTCTCGCCGGCGCCGGGCATCTCGAGGTCGAGCCCGGCGCGCAGGCCCGCGAGCCGGTCGTGCACGGCGCCCCAGTCGGACAGGACGAGGCCGTCGAAGCCCCACTCGTCGCGCAGCACACCGGTGACCAGGCGGGGGTCCTCGCCGACGTAGGTGCCGTTGACGCGGTTGTACGAGGTCATGAGCGTGGCCGGGCGGGCCGTCGTCACGACGCGCTGGAAGGGCCGCAGGTAGATCTCGCGCAGGGTGCGCTCGTCGACGTCGGCGGAGACGCGCAGGCGCTCGGTCTCCTGGTTGTTCGCGGCGAAGTGCTTGACGCACGCGCCGACACCGGTGCGCTGGATCCCGCGGACGAGCGCGGCGCCGATCGCGCCCGCGAGCAGCGGGTCCTCGGCGACGTACTCGAAGTTGCGCCCGCACAGCGGGCTGCGCTTGATGTTGACGCCGGGCCCGAGCAGCACGTCGACGTCGCGCAGGCGCGCCTCCTCGCCGAGCGCGTGCCCCACGCGCTCGACGAGGTCGACGTCGAAAGTGCTGCCCAGCGCCACGGCGGGCGGGAAGCACGTGGCGGGGACGGCGCCGACCACGTCGCCGACGTCCGGATCGAGCAGGCGCACGCCGTGCGGGCCGTCGGCGAGCTGCACGGTCGGGACGCCCGGCGCCTCTGCCGTGGTCCAGAACGAGGCGCCCGAGAGCAGGCGCGCCGCGTCCTCGAGGTCGAGCCGGCGCACGAGCGCGGAGGCGGTGGCGTGGTGGCGTGACGTCCTCGTCATGCGGTCACGGTAGCGGCAGCGCCGCGGAAAAAGCCGTGCGCGCCTGTTCCCCCCGGGGGAGCCTGGGCGCATGACCTTCCAGCTCGTCACCCCGCCGCACCCGGCCTCGCTCGACGACGCCGACGCCTGGGCGTACCGGGGCATCGCCGACCTGCACGTGGCGGCCCAGGAGGCCGACCTCGGCAACGCCGACGCGGCCCCCACGGCGATCAGCATCCTCGTCGGTGCCGACAACCAGGACTACCTGCGCAAGGTGCGCCAGGTCGCGGTCGTCGACACGCCCGACGGTCCGCGCGTCGTGGGCGAGGCGGCGCTGTTCCTGCAGGTCAAGGCGAACCGTGAGCTGGCGTTCGGCACCATCACGGTGCACCCGGAGCACCGGCGGCAGGGCATCGGCACGGCGCTCGCGCAGTGGGCGCGCGAGACGGCGCGGGCGGAGGGCCGGACGTCGCTGGCGACGTGGGTCGACTTCGGCCCGGGCACGCCGGAGGGCGAGACGCTGAGCCCCGCCTCGGGCACGGGAACGGTCACGGCGGACCTGCCCGGTGTCGTGTTCGCGCAGCAGCTCGGCCTCACGCTCCAGCTCGTGGAGCGCCGCTCGCGGCTCGACCTGCCGGTGGCGCCGGAGGTGGTGTCGCGGTTCGAGGCGGAGTCGCGCGCCGTGGCGGGCGAGGCGTACCGGGTGCGGACCTGGACGGCGCCGACGCCCGAGGAGCTCATCGGGTCCTACGCGGCCCTCGAGCAGGCGCTGGCGGACGACGAGCCGCGCGGTGGCCTCGACATGGAGTCGGACGTCTGGGACGCCGACCGGATCCGCGGCGAGGAGGCGGCGATCGCGGCCAAGGGCGACCGGTACGTCGTGACGGCGGCCGAGCACGTGGCCACCGGCGAGCTCGTGGCGCTGAGCATGCTGCGGTGGAACGACCTCAAGCCGCACCACACCGACCAGCAGGCGACGGTCGTGCTCACGGCGCACCGCGGGCACCGGCTGGGCATGCTCGTCAAGACGGTGAACCTGCGTGAGCACGCGCGGCTGCGGCCGGGCTCGCGCCGGATCTACACGTGGAACAACGAGGAGAACCCGCACATGCTGGCGATCAACGTCGCGCTGGGCTTCGTGCCGGCCGGCGGCTGTGCCAACTTCCAGGGCCCGGTGTGACCGGCTGACCGGTCACAGCAGCTCCGGCTGCGGGTCGTAGGAGTCCGGCGGGTCGATCGGGTGCACCGGTCCGCCGAGGCCGTGGTGCTCGAGCCGGCCGAGGTCCTGGTCGACACCGCCCGGCGTGAGCATCAGCATCCAGTCCTCCGCCATGTCGCGCAGCTCGGTGTCGAGGTCGCCGATCTTCACCACGAGCACGTCGGTGCCCCGCGGGTCCAGGCCGAGGGCCGTGAAGTCCGACTCCAGGTGGTAGGGCCTGCGCCGCTCGGTGACCACGACCTTCAGGCCGCCGACGGCCACCACGGCGACGACACCGCCCACGGGGTCGTCCTCGCGCACGTGCTCGACCACGCCGTGCAGCGTCACCGGCCCGTGCGGTCCCGCGTCGACCCGTGCGCCCGCCTCGACCTCGACGACGGCGCCCACCCCGGCATCGGCGACGGCCCGCGCGGCCGCGACGTCCGGCAGGGAGGCGTAGACGGCGGTGCGGCCGCCGGCCTCGGGCGGGGTCCGGAACACGGGCTCGTCGAGCAGGCGGGCGAGGGTCCAGGTGACGTCGCCGGCGCCGCCCGCCAGGGGGTTGTCGCCGGTGTCGGAGAGCACGAACGGCCGCGCGTCCCCCGCGAGCACGGCCGCGAGGCACTCCTCGTAGGTGCCCGCAGGGGCGACGAGCCCGAGGTCGTCCCGCACGTCCCAGTACCGCCGCGCCAGGCGCGCGGCCTCGCGCACCAGCACGTCGGGGTCGTCCCCCGAGACGACGACGGCGGCCCGGCACCGCGGCTCGTCGGCCCACCCGTACCCGACCCACAGCGACGCGTCGAGCACGCCCGGCAGGTCGGCGACCCGCGCCACGTCGGCGTAGACGCCCCGTGCGGGCTCCTGGCGGGTGCTGACCCGCTCCCCCGGCAGCAGCACGGGCACCTGCACCCACGCCTTGTGCGGCCTGCCGCCGTCGTGCACGCGGCGCACCAGGTGGGTGGCGACCCGCTCGCGCGCCTCGTCGTCGTCCTCGTGGGCGGTGGCGCGGTGGCACGCGACGAGATCGACCGTGCGGGCCAGCTCGCGCGAGACGTTGCCGTGCACGTCCATGCTCGCGGCGACGAGGCAGCCCGGGCCGACGGCGGAGCGCACCGCCCGCGCGAGGTCGGCCTCGGCGTCGGTGTACCCGAGCACCGACATCGCGCCGTGCACGTCGAGCAGCACGCCGTCGAACGGTCCCTGCGCCTCCAGCGCCAGGCAGATCTCGGCCCTGACCGACTCGTAGACGTCGGTCAGGACCGGGCCACCGGGCAGGGCGGCGGCCCGCAGGACCCCCACCCACTCGGCCTCCCGCCGCAGCGACGCACCGTCGCGGAGGAAGGGGTAACGCCGCACCAGCTCGTTGCCGCGCAGCAGGGTGAACGCCTCCCAGCCCGAACGGTGCGGGGAGAACGTGCTGGACTCGATGACCACGCCGCAGATCGCGATCCGGGGGCGATGGGGGGTACGGGTCACGCGCGCAGTGTAGACACGCACAGGCCGGACAAAATACCCCTGATCGCCGGGGCCGTCGCCCGGAGCCCGGGTCAGTCGTCGTCGCGGTCGCCCGGGGTGTCGTCCGGGGTGTTCGTGTCGTCGTCGCCGTCGTCGCCCTGGTAGTTGGCGTCGTCCGGCGAGTCCGCCGACTGCGCGGAACCCGGCGTCTCGGTCGCGGACTCGTTCGGTGAGTCCGCCGACTCCGGCGACGGGTCGTAGTTGGCGTCGCCCGGCGAGTCCGCCGACTGCGCGGAACCCGGCGTCTCGGTCGCGGACTCGTCCGGCGAGTCCGCCGACTCCGGCGACGGGTCGGCGGTCGTGGCAGGCGTCGGCTCACCCGACGCGGTGCCGCCGTCGAGCGCGACGGCCGCCGTGGCTTCGGTGCGGGGCGCGGGGTCGTTGAGCGCGGTGGCGGTGCTCGCGCCGGCGACGCCCAGCACGGCAGCGGTCCCGACGACGACCCAGCGCTTCTTCATGGTCGAGGGGTTCATGGCGTGACCTCCGATCTCTCGGCACCCCTGCCGGGTGCCTCCTGACATCGAGTCTGGGACCCCCGGATGAGGCGACGAGGAGACCTGGATGAGAGGACTCTCATCTCAGCCCCGGAACCGGTAGCCGGCCCCGCGTACCGTCTCGATGCTGTCGGCCCCGAGCTTCCGGCGCAGGTAGCGCACGTACACGTCGACGACGTTCGAGCCGGGGTCGAAGTCGTACCCCCACACGCGCGACAGGAGCTGCTCGCGGGACAGCACCTGGCCCGGGTGCTGCAGGAACACCTCGGCGAGCGCGAACTCCCGCGCCGACAGCTCGACCTCCCGCCCCGCCGCGGTCGCCCTGCGGCTGCGCAGGTCGAGACTGACGCCACCGTGCTCGAGGCGGTCCGGCGCCGCGCCCTCGGCGGAGGCCCGGCGCAGACGGAGGCGGACGCGCGCGAGCAGCTCGTCGAACCCGAACGGCTTCGACATGTAGTCGTCCGCGCCGCCCTCGAGGCCCGCGACCCGGTCGGACAGCGAGTCGCGTGCGGTGAGGATCACGACGGGCAGCGTCGAGCCGACGTCGCGCAGGCGCTGCAGCACCGTGAAGCCGTCGAGCACGGGCAGGCCGATGTCGAGCACCATGAGGTCGTACCCGCCCGACATCGCATGGGCCAGCGCCGTGGCGCCGTCGGACACCACGGTGGGCTGGAACCCGTGCGCCGTGAGGCCCTTGCGCACGAACTGCGCGATGCGCTCCTCGTCCTCCGCGATCAGGATCTGGTTCACGCCACCTCCTCGACCGGGCCGGCCGCCGTCGCGCCCCGCGCCGGCCACGTCATCACGAACCGCGCGCCACCGCCGTCGGGCCGCTCGACCGTCACGTCGCCGCCGTGACCGTGCGCGATGGCGCGCACGATCGCCAGCCCGAGCCCGGAGCCGGGCACGCCGCCCGCACGGCTGCCGCGGGCGAACCGGTCGAAGACGCGCTCCGCCTCCTGCGGCGGCACGCCCGGCCCGGTGTCGCGCACCCACAGCCGCACGCGACCGCCGGACACCTGCGTGCCGATCCCGACCTCGTCGTCCGGGCCGGTGAACTTCACCGCGTTGTCCGCGAGCTGCAGCACGGCCTGGGTGATCCGGTGGGCGTCGGCAGGGACCTCGGCGTCGGCCCGCGCGTCGACGACCCACCGCCGCGCGCCCAGGGCGCGCGCCTTGTCGTGCACGTCGTCGGTGAGGCGGCCGAGGTCGACGGGCGCGAGCGTGACGAAGTCGGCGCGCTCGGCCCGGGCGAGCAGCACGAGCTCCTCGACGATCTGTCCCATCCGGGCCGTCTCGTCGAGCAGGAGGTCCCGCGTCTCGCGCACGTCCTGCGCGTCGTCCGGGTCGAGCACCTCGAGGTGCCCGCGCAGCACCGTCAGCGGCGTGCGCAGCTCGTGCCCCGCGTCGTCGAGGAACTGCCGCTGGGTCTCGATCGCGGTCGCGAGCCGGTCGAGCATCGTGTTGAAGGCACCGGCCAGCTCCCCGAGGTCGTCCTGGGAGTCCACGGGCACCCGCTCGGACAGGTCCGTCTCGGTGACGCGCGCCGCCGTCGCGGCGAGCCGGCGCAGCGGGCGCAGCAGGCCGCTCACCACGACCCACGCGGACGCACCCAGCAGCACGAGCGCCACCGAGCAGACGACCGCGTACGTGCGCATCACGGAGCGCTCGGTCGCGAGCGCCCGGTCCAGGGCGGAGGCGAGCACGTAGGCGCCCACCTCCTGCCGGTCGGGCACGGTCACGGGGACGACGACGAACCACACCCGGCCGATCTCGGTCTCGATCTCGCGCTGCACGGTCCGCCCCGAGCGCGGCGTCAGGCCGTCGACGACGTCCTGCACCACGGGGCTGTCCGCGACGACGCGTGACTGCGTCGGCGGGTTGGACTGCTGCAGCTCGCCGTCGAGATAGCTGAGGAACATCTCGTCGGAGCCGGGCACGTTCTGCTCCATCGCGACGCTCATGAGCCGCCCCGCGCCCCGGAACCGCTCGCCCGTCTCCGGGTCGGTACCCGCGTCGGCCAGCCGCTGCAGCTCGCGGATCTCCTGGTCGAAGTCGTCGGAGACGTCGTCCATGATCTGCTGGGTCTGGATGGCGTGCGTGAGCAGGCCGGTCGCCAGCAGCCCGACGGCGGTGACCGCGACGACGACCCCGACGACCCTTGCGCGCACCGAGGGCCGGCGCAGGCTCATGCCGTACCGACCGCCGCCGCGAGCCGGGAGCCGTCGAGCCAGCCGGCGACGGCGTCGAGGCGGCGCGAGGTCGCGGCCTGCCAGCCGTGCTCCTGCACCCGGTGCGGCCCCGTGGCCAGCGACAGGAGCACCCCGGCGACACGCGCGCACAGGTCGGCGCGGTCGGCTCCCCTGCCCTCGCCCGCTGCGACGAACGCCGTGGCGTAGTCCGCGGCGAGGCGGCGCATCCGGGACGCCTGCTCCGCCTGCATCGCGTCCGCCGTCCGCGTCAGGGAGAGCACGTCGAGGTGCGCCACGAGGCAGGCGAGGTCGTCGGCACGGTGGCCAGGGCCTGCGGCGTCGACGTCGAGCAGGCCGGTGATCCGACCGTCGGTGAGCATGATCTGCGACTCGTACAGGTCGCCGTGCGTGGGGTCGGTGCCCGGCCCGCGTTCCGCGAGGCGCGCGCCGACGGCCCCGGCGAGGTCGGCCGCGCGGCCCGCCTCCGCCGGCAGCGCTGCGCCGATGACGCCGGCGTAGTGCTCGGCCGACTCGCTCCACGCCGGGCGGCGCGGCAGGTCCCGCACCCCGTCGGGCAACCGGTCGAGCAGGTCGAGCACCTCGTCGGGGGACGGGATCCGCGCGCCGTCCCGCACCGCGGCCCGCATCTCGGTACCACGCAACGGGGACAGCACCAGCAGGCCCTCGTCCGACCAGCCCAGCGGCCGTGGCACCGGCAGCCCGGCGTCCGAGAGCAGCTCGTGCCTGCGGTGCAGGTCGGCAACCTTGCGCGGGCGCAGCACCTTGAGGAACACACGGGCCGCGGCGGCCCGCGCCTCGATCACCGCCCGGCGGGTGGGCCGGTAGGCGCGCACGCCGAGCTCCGGGTGAGCGCGCGCCTGGTGCCCGACGCCGAGGCCCTCCAGCAGCTCCTCGACCCGCGCGGGGTCGAACGCCGCGGGCAGCGCGGGCAGCGCCGGGTCGTCCGGGAAGCGCCACACCGCGACCGTCGCGTCGCCGTCCGTCAGCGTGACGACGCCGGGCTTCGAGCCGTCGCGGGACCGGCCGACGCTCGCGCCGAGGGTCTCGCACCGCGTCACGCCGTCCCAGCGCACGGTCGCGCGATAGGCCACGGTCGTCGTCGAGCCGGGGCGGTGGTCGACCTGGCGCACGCGCCAGTCCACGAGCTCGCCGCCGGCGGTCGCGACGGCGGCGTCGAGCAGGTCCGCAGCGGAGTCGCCGGTGAGCAGGTCGAGGTGCGTGGTCACCTCACCATCCTCGCAGCCGACCGCCCGCGGAGCCCGCTCATCCGCATGAGAATCCTCTAACCCTCGGCACGGGCGGGTACGGTGCGGTCATGCACGACGAGACGCTGCCAGGGACCGACCTCTCGTTCGCCGACCGCCTCGACGACATGCTGGACGACCTGCGGGCGCTCGTCGAGTGCGAGTCGCCGTCCTCGGACCAGGACGCGCTGGCGCGCTCCGCCGACCTGGTGGCGGATCTCGGCACCCGCCTGCTCGGCGCGGAGCCGGAGCGGCTGGGGATCCACCTGCGCTGGCGGCTCGGCGGGCCGACGCGCGTGCTCGTGCTCGCCCACCACGACACGGTGTGGCCCCTCGGCTCGCTGCGCACCCACCCGTTCGGCGTGACGGACGGCGTGCTGCGCGGCCCCGGCAGCTTCGACATGAAGACCGGGCTGGTCATGGCCCTGCACGCGCTCGCGTCGCTCGGCGACCGCACGGGCGTGACGCTGCTGGTCACGGGCGACGAGGAGCTCGGCTCGCCGTCGTCGCAGGCGCTCATCGAGGACGAGGCGCGCGGCGCGGACGCTGCGCTCGTCCTGGAGGCCTCGGCCGACGGCGGCGCCCTCAAGCTCGAGCGCAAGGGCACGTCGATCTACGAGGTGGTGCTCACGGGCCGGGCCGCGCACGCGGGCCTCGAGCCCGAGAAGGGCGTCAACGCGTCGGTCGAGCTCGCGCACCAGGTGCTCGCGGTCGCCGCGCTGGGCGACCCGGGGCTCGGCACCACCGTCGTGCCGACGGTCGCCGCGGCGGGCACGACCCGGAACACCGTGCCGGCCACGGCGTCGTTCGCCGTCGACGTCCGCGCGCGGACCGTGGCGGAGCAGGTGCGGGTCGACACGGCGCTGCGCGCGCTCGAGCCCGTGCTGCCGGGCGCCGCGGTCACGATCGAGGGCGGCATCAACCGGCCGCCGCTGGAGCGGGCGCTGTCGGCGGACCTCTTCGCGCGCGCCGAGCGGCTCGCGGCGGACGCCGGCCTGCCCCCGCTCACGGGCGTGGCCGTCGGCGGGGCATCGGACGGCAACTTCGCCGCGGGCGTCGGCACGCCCACGCTCGACGGCCTCGGGGCGGTGGGCGGCGGTGCGCACGCCGACCACGAGCACGTGCTCGTCGACCGGATCCCCGACCGCACGGCGCTGCTGCGCGCGCTGCTCGTCGACCTGCTGCCGGCGGCGGCCTGAGACGGCGGCGGCCTGAGACGGCGGCGGCCCGCCGGGTGCGCAGGGCACCCGGCGGGCCGCCGGCGGGTCGAGGGACGCCTCAGGCGCGCAGCTCGCGGTACCGCGCGATGAGCGCGGCGGTGGACGGGTCCTGCGCCGCCAGGGCGCTCTCGTCACCGGCGACGGCCGGCGCGATCTCCAGCGCGAGCTTCTTGCCGAGCTCGACGCCCCACTGGTCGAACGAGTCGATGCCCCACACGACGCCCTGGACGAACGTGATGTGCTCGTACAGCGCCACGAGCTGGCCGAGCACCGACGGCGTGAGCGCGGGGGCGAGGATCGACGTCGTCGGCCGGTTGCCCGGGAACGTCCGTGCCGAGACCAGCTCCTCGGCGACGCCCTCCGCACGCACCTCGTCCGGCGTCTTGCCGAACGCGAGCGCCTTCGTCTGCGCGAAGAAGTTCGCGAGGAACAGCCCGTGCACGTCGGCGCCCGCCGCGACGTCCTTGCCGTCGCCGACGGCGTCCGTGAGCGGGTAGGCGGGGTTGGCCACGGCGATGAAGTCGGCAGGGATGAGCCGCGTGCCCTGGTGGATGAGCTGGTAGAAGGCGTGCTGCCCGTTGGTGCCCGGCTCGCCCCAGAAGACCTCGCCGGTGTCGGTGGTGACGGGGCTGCCGTCCCAGCGCACCGACTTGCCGTTCGACTCCATGGTGAGCTGCTGCAGGTACGCGGGGAACCGGTGGAGCTGCTGCGCGTAGGGCAGCACGGCGTGCGTCTGCGCGTCCCGGAAGTTGGTGTACCAGACGTTGAGCAGGCCCATGAGCACGGGCACGTTCTGGTCGAGCGGCGTGGTGCGGAAGTGCTCGTCCATCGCGTGGAAGCCGGCCAGGAGGTCGGCGAACGCGTCGGGGCCGATGGCGACGGCGAGCGAGGTGCCGATCGCGGAGTCGACCGAGTAGCGGCCGCCCACCCAGTCCCAGAACCCGAACGCGTTGGCGGGGTCGATGCCGAACGCCTCGACCTTGTCCAGTGCGGTCGAGACCGCGACGAAGTGCTTGGCGACGGCGTCGGCGCGGCCGTCGTCGGAGTCCTCGATCGCCCCGGCGGCCACGAGGGAGCGCCACAGCCAGTCGCGCGCGAGGCGCGCGTTGGTCAGGGTCTCCAGCGTGCCGAACGTCTTCGATGCGACGATGAACAGCGTCGTGGTGGGGTCGAGGTCGGCGGTCTTCTGCGCGACGTCGGTGGGGTCGATGTTCGAGACGAACCGGACCTCGAGGCCGTCCTGGACGTAGGGCTCGAGCGCCTCGTACGCCATGACGGGGCCGAGGTCGGAGCCGCCGATGCCGATGTTGACGACCGTGCGCACGCGCTCGCCCGTGACACCGGTCCACTCGCCGGAGCGCACCTTCTCGGCGAACGCGTAGACCTTGGCGAGCTCGTCGGCGACGTCGCCGGTGACGTCCTGGCCGTCGACCGTCAGGGGCTGGTCGGACGGGCGGCGCAGCGCGGTGTGCAGCACGGCACGGTCCTCGGTGACGTTGATGTGCTCGCCCGCGAACATCGCGTCGCGGCGCTCGGTCAGCCCGACCTCGTCGGCGAGCGCGAGCAGCGTGGCGAGCACCTCGTCGGTGACCAGGTTCTTGGACAGGTCGACGTGGAGGTCGGCGGCCTGGTGGGTGTAGCGGCCTGCCCGGTCCGGGTCGGCGGCGAACCAGCCGCGCAGGTCGGGGACGAGGTTCGCGGAGAGCTCGGTGAGCGAACCCCAGGCATGGGTGGTGGTGGCATCGACGGGCACACGTGCCTGCTCAGAGGTCATAGGTCAACGGTAGTGCGGAGGGCCGCCGCCGCAGCCTCGGCCAGTGTCTGATCCGTCACCTCGTACCCGGCGTCGCCCCCGCCGCCCGGGCCGCCTGCGTCCGCGACCGTCCGCTTCGCGGACAGGTGCACCGCGTCGACCCCGGCGGCGACCAGGGCGGGGACGTCCGCGGCGGTGACGCCGCCGCCTGCCATGACCTCGATGCCGACGTCGGCGCTGCGTTCCACGAGGGCGGCCAGCCGGTCGAGCCCGTCGACCGCGCGGGCGGCTCCCCCGGAGGTGAGGACACGCGCGACGCCCGCCTCGGCGAGCACGTCGAGGGCCGCGACGGGGTCGGCCGCGACGTCGAGCGCGCGGTGGAACGTGACCTCGGCGCCCTCCGCGGCGTCGACCAGCGCGCGCAGCGCGTCGAGGTCGACGGCGCCCGACGCCGTCAGCGCGCCCACCACCACGCCGTCGGCCCCCGACTCGACGGCGAGCGTGACGTCGCGGGCCATGAGGTCGGTCTCCGCGGGCGAGTAGACGAACCCGCCGGGCCGCGGGCGCACGAGCACGTGCACCTCGAGGAGCGGCGCGCTGTCGGACGCCGGGACCACCGACGCCGCCGCGACGACCGCCTCGACGAGGGCGGCGCTGGGCGTGACACCACCGGTGGCGCCGAGCGCGGAGCAGAGCTCGACGCGCCGGGCGCCGACGCCGCCGGCGACCACCGCCCCTGCGGGATCCTGGACGGCGAGCTCGAGCACGGCGCGCGGGGGCGCGGGGAGGGGCGCGGAGGGAGGCACGGCGCCAGCGTAGCGGCGTTCGCCCGCCGTCCCGCTGCCCGAGTCGGTAGGGTCCCGTGGCATGGCCATCGATCCCAGTGCGATCCTCCAGGGGCGCGCGCCCGGGCGTGCCCCGGTCGGCGTGATCGTCGGGATCGTCTTCGCCTCGCTCTGCCTGCTCGTCGTGCTCGCGTTCGACGCGATCACGGGCGGCGGGTCGTTCGTCGTCGGGCTGCTGCTGGCGCTGCTGCCGGTGGCGGTCTGGCTGCCGCTCGTGCTGGCGCTGGACCGGATGGAGCCCGAGCCGCCGAACGCGCTCGTGTTCGCGTTCCTGTGGGGTGCGGGCGTCGCGGCGCTGTTCGCGAGCATCCTCAACACGCTCGGCCTGTCGCTGCTCACCGAGACCGAGCTGACGGGCGAGGAGGACGGCTGGTACCTCGTCGCGACGTTCGGCGCCCCCGTGGTCGAGGAGCTGCTCAAGGGCCTCGTGCTGTTCGGCATGCTGTGGTGGCGGCGCCAGGAGCTCAACGGCCCGACCGACGGCGTCATCTACGCCGCCATGGTCGGCCTCGGCTTCGCCGCGACGGAGAACATCCAGTACTTCATCGACGCCCTCGAGGCGGACCAGCTGGGCTACGTCTTCGTGCTCCGCGCGATCGTCTCGCCGCTGCTGCACCCGCTGTGCACGGCCATGACGGGCATCGGCGTCGCCGTAGCGGCCCTCGCGGGCCCGGGCAGGCTGCGCCGCCGGGCGCCCCTGTACGGCCTCGCCGGTGCGATCGTGCTGCACAGCCTGTGGAACGGCTCGACGAAGTTCGGCGTGCTCGGCCTGGCCGGCGCCTACCTCGTCGGGTTCGCGGTCCTCGTCGCGCTCATCGTGATCCTGGCCCGGGACCGGCGCCGGATCGTGCAGCTCATCGGGCACTACCTGCCGATGTACGCGCCCGTCGGGATCGTCACGGCCGACGACCTGCGGATGCTGTCCAGCCTGCCGGGCCGTCGCGCCGCCCGCGCGTGGGCACGGGCGGCGGGCGGCCGACCGGCCGAGCGCGCGATGACCGACTACCAGCAGGCCGCGACCGAGCTCGCGCTGCTGCACCAGCGCGCGGGCGCGCAGCGCGACCTCGACCCGCACGGTCTGGAGCAGCAGCGGCAGTACCTCGTGTGGCTCATGCAGCAGGCGCGCGCCACGTTCCTGGCGCGGCGGCCGAACCCGCCGCAGTCGCCGTGGGGCGCCACCGGGTTCGGGCCGCCGGCGCGCTAGGCGGCGCGACGCAGGCCGAGCGCCACGACCGCCGCGACGACGACGTGCAGCACGACCAGCAGCACCACGGCGGCAGTCGTCGTCCCGCCCGCCGGGCCGACCATCGAGCCGAGGAGGACGACGCCGCACAGCACGAGCCAGGCCCTCTCCCCTCCGCCCCGGATAACGCGCGCGAGCACGACCCGCACGCCCCACCCCGCGAAGCCCGCCGCGAGGGCGGTGATGACGACGGCAGGTGCGGAGACCGCCTGGACGGCCGCCCCGACGCGCGCCTGGGGCTCGACGCCGAGCGCCACGCCGATCAGGTGGACCACGACCGCTGCGGCCGCGGCGACGAGCGGAACCGTCCAGGCGGGTGCCTGCCTGCGGACGACCGTGCTCTCAGCCATGTCGTTCCCCTCCTCCTCGGCGCGTCCGTCGCGCCTGGAAGGATCCTGGCCGGGCACGGGGCGCGCGTCGTCGTCCTGGGGTACCGGCCCGGCTCGTCCTGTGGTCCACCCCGACGCCGTCAGCCGCGCAGCCCCAGGAACTCGGCCACCCGGTCGGACGCCGGGGCCGTGCGCAGCTCGTCGGGCGGCGCGACCTGCAGCAGCCTGCCCGCGTCCATGACGGCGACGCGGTCGGCGACGACGGCCGCCTCGGCGTGGTCGTGCGTGACGAACACCGCGGTGGTCCCCGTCTCGACGAGCACCGACCGCACCTCGGTCGCGAGCCGCTCGCGCAGCTGCCGGTCGAGGGCGGACAGGGGCTCGTCCAGGAGCAGCAGCCGCGGGCTGGGCGCGAGCGCGCGGGCGAGGGCCACGCGCTGCTGCTCGCCGCCGGACAGGGTGGGTACGGGCCGCCGCTCGTAGCCCGCCAGGCCCACGAGGTCGAGCAGCTCGGCCACGCGGGCGTCGCGCTCGGCGCGGTTCAGCGGTTGCGTCTCGAGCCCGTAGGCGACGTTGCGGCCCACGTCGCGGTGCGGGAAGAGCTGGCCGTCCTGGAACATCAGCCCGAACCGCCGCCGGTGCACGGGTACCCCGGCGAGGTCGGCGCCGTCGTAGGCGACCCGACCGCCGGCGAGCGGCTCGAGGCCCGCCACCGCGCGCAGCAGGGACGACTTGCCGCACCCGCTCGGGCCGAGCAGCGCGACCACCTCGCCGGGCGCGACGGCCAGCGAGGCGCCGTCCACCGCCGTCGTGCCGCCGTACCGGACCGTCACGTCCCGGACCTCGAGGCCGGCCATCAGAACTCCCCTCCGGCGCGCTCGTCGCGCAGCCGCTCCGCCACCATCATCACGGTCGCCGTGAGCACCGCCAGCACCACCGACGCCGCGAGCGCCATCCCGTAGTTCTCCGCGCCGGGCCGCCCGACGAGCCGGTAGATCACGACCGGCAGCGTGGCGCCGTCGGGCCGGGCGAGGAACGACGTCGCACCGAACTCGCCGAGCGAGACCGCGAAGGCGAAGCCGGTGGCCAGGCCGACCGACCGCAGGGCGATCGGCAGGTCGACGGTGCGCAGCACGCGGCCCGGACCGGAGCCGAGCACCGCGGCGACCTCGCGCAGTCGGGGGTCGACGGCGCGCAGCACGGGCAGGACGGTGCGGACCACGAGCGGCACGGCGACGACAGCCTGCGCGACCGGCACGAGCAGCCCGGAGGTCCGCAGGTCGACGCCGAGGACGGGCTGGTCGAGCGTGACGAGGAACCCGAACCCGACGGTCACGGCGGACACACCGAGCGGGAGCATGAACAGCCCGTCGAGCACCCCGACGGCCCGGCGTGCGCCGGACGACCGCGGCCGCCGCGAGACCACGAGGGCGACGAGACCGCCCACGACGAGCGAGAGCAGGGTGGCGACGACGGCGATCCTCAGGGACGTGGCCGTGGCCTCCCAGACGGTGACGACCAGGGCGTTGCGCTCGCCGGTCGTGCCGAGCGCGACGTAGTTGCCCACGCCCCACGACCCGTCGGGCTCGCGGAAGGAGCGCGCGACGAGCCCCGCGAGCGGCAGCACGAGCAGGCCGCCCACGATCGCCGCACCGACGAGGGCCGCGGCGACGTCGGCGGGCGAGCGCCAGGAGAGAGGGCGGGCCGCGACGCGGGCCGAGACGAGCCGGAGCGCGGCCTCGCGGCGTCGGCGGGCGCGGGCCGAGGTCGCGAGCGCCGCCGTGATGACGACGAGCTGCAGGATCGACAGCACCGACGCGGACCGGAGGTCGAGGAACTGCGTGGTGCGGGTCCAGATCTCGGTCTCGACCGTGCCGTAGCGCACGCCGCCGAGCACGAGCACGACGCCGAACGCCGTGGCGCAGAACAGGAACACGACGGACGCCGCCGAGGCGACGGCGGGTGCGAGCGCGGGCAGTGTCACGGTGCGCAGCACGCGCGCGGGCGAGGCGCCGAGCGACGCGGCGGCCTGCTCGGTGCGGGGGTCGAGCCGCTCCCAGAGTCCGCCGACCGTGCGCACCACGACCGACACGTTGAAGAACACGAGCGCGACGACGATCCCGGCGAGCGACTCCTCGAGACCGAGGAGACCGAGGGCGCCGCCGGGTGCGAACAGCGTGCGGAACGCGACGCCCACCACGACGGCGGGCAGCACGAAGGGCACGGTGACGAGCCCGCGCACCAGCGTGCGACCGGGGAACGAGCGCCGGTACAGCACGTAGGCGAGCGGCAGGCCGAGCAGCACGGAGAACACCGTCCCGAGGGCGGCCTGCGTCAGGGTCAGGCCGACCAGCCGCCACGTGCGCGGCCGGGACAGCACCTCGGTGAAGCCGCCGAGGTCGAGCGCGCCGTCGGGCACGAACCCGCGCACGACGAGCGCCGCGACGGGCCAGGCGAAGAAGACCGCGAGGAAGGCCAGCGGGACGGCGACTGCGGCCGCCCACAGGTACGGAGCGGGGGTGGGGGTCAGCCCACGACGGTCGCGGTCCACCGCTCGATCCACTCGTCGCGGTGCTCGCTGACCGCTGCCGGGTCCACCGTGAAGGGCTCGTCGGCCTGGGGCGCGAACTTCTGCCAGTCCTCCGGCAGGTCGACCGCCCGGTCGGCCGGGTACATGTACATCGACCCGGGCAGCGCGGCCTGGACGTCGTGGGTGAGCAGGAAGTCGACGAGCGCCCGCGCGCCCTCCGGGTTGTCGGAGCCTGCGAGCACGCCCGCGTACTCGACCTGGCGGAAGCACGTCTCCAGGAGCGCGCTCGTGGTCGACGCGCTGCCGTCCTCGGTCACGGTGAACGCGGGCGACGTCGCGTACGAGAGGGCGAGCGGACGCTGCCCGCCCTCGCCGGCGCCCGAGAAGTCCACGTAGTACGCGTCCTCCCACGAGTCGGCGACCTTGACGCCGTTGTCCACGAGCGAGGCCCAGTACTCCTCGAAACCGTCCTCGCCGAACGCACCGACGGTCGCCAGCAGGAACGCGAGCCCGGGCGACGACGTCGCGGGGTTGGTCACCACGAGCAGGTCGCGGTACGCCGGGTCGGCGAGGTCCTCGAGCGTCGTCGGCGGCTCGAGGCCCTCCTGCGCGAACCACGCGGTGTCCGCGTTGACGCAGACGTCGCCCTGGTCGACCGGGGTGAGCGCGCCGCCGAGCTGCTCGACGCCGTCGGGCAGTGCCTCGGGGGTGTACTCCTCGAGGACGCCCGCCTCCAGGGCCCGTGACGCGAAGGTGTTGTCGATGCCGAACACGGCGTCACCGAGCGGTGCGTCCTTGGTGAGGACCAGCTGGTTGACCAGCGTGCCCGCGTCACCGGCCGCGCTCACCTCGAGCGTGTGGCCGGACTCCTGCTCGAACTGCTCGACGAGCGAGTCGTCGAGCGCCCAGGAGTCGTGGGTCACGAGGGTGACGGTGGCGGGGCGGTCCGCCCCGTCGTCGCCCGTGCCGGCCCCGCCGGCGCACCCTGCCGCGGCGACGGCCACGGCGACACCCAGGACGACGGTGCCCCTCCGGGCACCCGAAAGACGCAACATCGTGCCTCGACTTCCTCCGCCGGTATCACCCGGATCAGGTTCAAGGGTCTGCGGTTCTCCGCACTCTCAGCGCCACGGGGCGCTCCCCTGTCGTTCCCGTTCAGCCTAGTAGGCCGACCGGGGCTACGGTGTAGAGGTGGCGCAGATTGAGACGGAACAGACACTCGTGGAGAAGGTCGGGACGCTCGCCCTCACGCTGGCGGCCGGGTGGGTCGCCCAGAAAGCGGTGAGCATGATCTGGAAGGGCGTGACGGGCAACGACGCACCGAGCAAGGCGGACGACCCGGAGCTCGACCTCGTGCAGGCGACCGTCTTCGCAGCCGTCGCGGCAGGGACCGCGGTGCTCGCGAAGCGGATGGCCGCCAAGGGAGCGCACACGGCCGCTCTCCGGATCGCCGCCCGCCGCTCAGTCGCGTGACTTGCGCGGCCTGCGGGTCAGCAGCGCGTCGTGCCTGCGCGGCCGCCCCACGGACTGCACGGCGTCGAGCGCCTGGGTCAGCACCGCTGGGGTGATCCCCGACTTCTCGGCGTCCGCGCGCAGTGCAGCCATCACCTGGTCGGCCGCGAGCCGCACGGGCACGTCGACCGCGTTGGCCCGCTCGCGCAGCATGACGTCGGCTGTCGCCTCGTCCACGCCGCGCACGGCCATGATCACGCCCTTGACCTGCTCGATCGCCGCCTGGCTGACGAAGGCCCTGTTCACCGTGCTGGTCGCACGGCGGTTCAGCGCCTCCTTCTGGACAGGCGTCACGTCGAGCACGTACCCGGCGACCATCGGCCCCTCGGGTCCCCGCTGCCCCTGGCCGATGACGACCACCGACCGCGAACGGCCGTTCTTGTCGACGATCCGGTGGGCGCAGGCGAACGGGCGTCCGCGCCGCAGGGACTCGGCGGCCGCCCGCACGACGCGGGCCCGGTCGTCAGGGTGCTTGCGCGAGCGCAGTGCGTCGAGGCCAGGCTCCACCTCGTGGCGCCTCCAGCCGTGCATGGTGTAGACCTCGTCGGACCACCACCACTCGCCCGTGGCAAGGCCGACACGGTATCGGCCGATGAGAAGGTTGGTTCCGATGCCGAGAGCCTCTGCCAGCTCGGCTGCCGAGATCCCCGGCAGCGCCGGCAGGCTGTCGCTCCGCGCCCCGTCCACGAGGGTGAGGGCGTGCGTGGTGTCGGCGGACATGTGAACCTCCCAGATCCAGTAGGACCTGGAGCCGCTTCATGACTCCGATGAACGTCACCATAGAACAGGTCGGATAGTTCGGACAGTCGAACGGGATGGCGTGAGTCACATGGCACGCTGGACCCGTGAGCTTCACGCATCTGGACGACCGCGGGCAGGCCCGCATGGTCGACGTCACCGCCAAGCAGCCGACCGTCCGGTCCGCGACGGCCTCCGGCCACGTGCACTGCACCCCAGAGGTCGTGCGCGCCCTGCGCGACGGCGCCGTCCCCAAGGGGGATGTGCTCGCCGTGGCCCGGGTCGCAGGGATCGCCGCCGCCAAGCGGACGCCGGAGCTGCTGCCGCTGGCCCACGTCATCGGCGTGCACGGCGCCGCAGTGGACCTCGACGTCACCGACGACGGCGTCACGATCACCGCGACCGTGCGCACCGCCGACCGCACGGGCGTCGAGATGGAGGCACTCACGGCGGTCGCGGTCGCCGGCCTCGCCGTCGTCGACATGGTCAAGGGCCTGGACAAGTCCGTCTCGCTCGCTGACGTGCGCCTCGAGCGCAAGACCGGCGGCAAGTCGGGCGAGTGGGTGCGTGAGCCGTGATCGCCGTCCGCTACTTCGCCGGTGCCCGCGAGGCCGCGGGCACCCCGGGCGAACAGCTCGAGGGCCCGACGTCGGTCGCCGCGCTCCGCACCGCCCTCACCGCCGCGCACCCGGGGCTGGCGACCGTGCTGCCCCGCTGCACGCTCCTGGTCGCCGGCGCCCGCGCCACCGACGACGCCGCCCCTGTCCCCGACGGCGTCACCGTGGACGTGCTGCCGCCGTTCGCCGGGGGCTAGGCCGTGTCCGGTGATTCGCGGAGCCAGAGGACGATCGCGGCGAGCGTGAGTTCGGTGCGGTAGTAGGCGGCTCGTTTGGTGTAGCGGGTGGCCAGGGCACGGAACTGCTTGAGCCGGTTGAAGCACCGTTCCACGACGTTACGACCCTTGTAGACCTCCGCGTCGAACACCGGTGGGCGCCCGCCGCGATGGCCCTTACGGAGCCGGTGGGCGGCGTGGTCCTTCTTCTCCGGGCTGGTGAACGCGATGCCACGGCTGCGCAGGGCCCGGCGGGTGGCGGGGCTGGAGTAGGCCTTGTCCGCCAGGACCCGGTCCGGACGCTTCCTGGGCCGGCCGGGCCCGTCGCGCTTGACGCTGACCTGGTCCAGCAACGGCAGCAGCTGCGGGTTGTCCCCGGCCTGCCCGGGCGTGAGGATCACGCTCATCGGCAACCCGCGGCCGTCGGTCGCAAGGTGGATCTTGGACGTCAGGCCTCCCCGCGACCTGCCGAGCGCCTCACAGGCGACCGCGAGCTCGTTGACCCACCCGGTCGTGCAGCCCCCTTTTTCCGGGCACCAGCAGCATGCTGGTGAGCCCGGACATTCGTAGAGTCGACCGAGAACGTCCACTCCAGGGTGCCGATCGAGTCATCCTTGACGATCACGTGCTCAAGGATCTGCTCCCAGGTGCCATCCTTGGTCCAGACCCGCAGTCGTTCATGCAGCGTCTTCCACGGCCCGTACTTCTCCGGCACGTCCCGCCACGGCGCCCCGGTCCGCAAACGCCACAAGATCCCGTTGATCACCTGCCGGTGATCCCGCCACCTGCCACCCCGACGACCATCCGCCGAAGGCAGCAACGGCTCGATCCGCGCCCACGCCACATCCGTCAGCTCACCACGCCCAACACCCACGAACCGGACATTACCAACCCTGTGACCAGGGCATTCACAGGACAGGCCCTAGATCCCATCGGGGATGGTCGTGTACTTCGTCCCGTGCTCCTCGTAGAGCCGCTTGATCGAGTCGCTGTCGGCCGGCGACTCGTAGACCGCTCGGCGGATCTTCGAACTCTTGAGGTCGAGCCCTCGCAGGTCGCCGTCCCTCTCGATCCCCACCGCGATGATCCGGTCGAAGAGGGAGCCGTGCTCGTCGGCGTACTCGGCCAGCGCTTTCAGCTTCGGCGCGGAGTCGCCCAGGTGAGCGCCGTGCGGGTCGACGATCGACGGCTTCAGTTCGCCGTCGACTGTGTGCACGAACACGAAGTCCGGCTGCACCGACTTCCAACCATCGCCCGACTTGTGCGCGATCCGCAGAGAATGCTTCCCGGCGGCCGAGGGGTTGCGGTACCAGCCCTCGAGCGTGCCGAGGCACTGCTCGTGCCTGATCGTCGCGCGCTCCCACCGGTTCTTCGCCATCTTCAGCTCGAGCGGGTAGTCCCCGTCGGCCGTGGAGAGCAGGTGCTTCTTCTCGGTGGGCAGCGGCTTCATGTCCGTGTCGACGGAGTCGACGCGCTCGTCGGTCTTGATCTCGACGACGTCGCGCTCCGGCTCACGCGCCATGTCCTGGATCGCCTCGTAGGTCGGCTTCCGCGAGTCGGGCAGCCTGGCGATGTCGCTCGCCTTGGTCGTCAGCCACAGGCGCGTCAGCGAGTCCGCGGCGTCCTCGACGGGCTTCTGCACGTCGGCGTCGATGAACGCCAGAGCGGCGACGCGCGCCCGGATCGCCGTGATGTCGACGCCCGTCGGATCACCGGCCTCGAACCCCTCGTTGATCGCCTCCTGCATGT
>DATGOB010000144.1:0-22366 GCA_036010205.1 Promicromonospora sp.
CGGTTCTCGACGCTCGGCAGCAGCGCGTCCTGCTGCGACTTCGAGAACCGGTGCACCTCGTCGACGAACAGCACGGTCTCGTCGCCGCCGGTGGCCAGTCGGCGCCGCGCGTCCTCGACCACCTGGCGCACGTCCTTCACCCCCGCCGTCACGGCGCTGAGCTCGACGAACCGGCGCCCGGACACCGTGGCCACGAGGTAGGCCAGCGTGGTCTTCCCGGTGCCCGGCGGACCCCAGAGGATCACCGACGACGGCGCGGTACGCCCGTTGCCGCCCGGCTCGATGAGCCGGCGCAGGGGTGAGCCGGGCTCGAGCAGGTGCTCCTGCCCGGCAATCTCGTCGATGCTGGCCGGGCGCATGCGCACGGCCAGGGGTGACGACGCCCGTGCGGCAGGGGTGCCCGCCGTGTCGGTCGTCGCGGCGTCGAACAGATCCACCATGCCCTCAGCCTACGGACGACCACCGACATCCGGGTCGGCGCCGCCGTCCCGCCCGACCGCGGACGGTGCCGGGCCCGTGCCCGCGTGGTCGCCGCCGGACCCCTGGTCGGCGTCGGTGCCGGCGTCGGTGCCGGCGTCGGTGCCGGCGTCCGGATCGTCGCCGTCCGCCGGGGCCAGCGGGTCCGGCGGCGTGCGCAACGTGCCGAACACCGCCCATGCCACGGCGATGAGCGGCACGGCGACGACCGCGCCGAGGATGCCGCCGACGACCGTGCCGCACGTCACGCCGAGCGCCACGACCACGGGGTGCAGCGACACCTGCTTGCCCATGATGAGCGGCTGCAGCACGTGCCCCTCGAGCTGGCCGATGCCCGCGATGCCGAGCGTGACCACGAGCGCTGTGAGCAGGCCGTCGGCCGCGAGTGCCACGACGGCGGCGATGATCATGGCGAGCGGGGCGCCGACGAGCGGGATGAACGTGCCGATGAAGACGAGCACGGCCAGCGGCGCCGCGAGCGGCACGCCGACGATCGACAGGAAGACGCCCGCGAGGATGCCGTTGCTGATCGCGACGAGCACGATGCCTCGGGTGTACCCGGAGAACGTGTACCAGCCGGCGCCCGCTGCGTCGTTCCACCGCAGCCGCGTGCGGGCGGGCACCTGGGCGACGAACCAGCGCCACATGGTGCCGCCGGAGGACAGGAAGAAGACGGTGCAGAAGATGGCGAGCGCGAGCACGGCGGTGCCCTCGACGATCGAGCCGGCACTCTCGGCGGCGCGGCTCACGAGGGTCTGGGAGTTCTCCTGGATCCAGCCCGCGACGTCGTCGATCCACTGGTCGCGGGTGTCGACCTCGACGTCGACCGGCAGGGGGTTGTTCTCGACGAGGTCGACGATCTGGTCGATGCCGGTGTTGAACTCGCCGGCGAGCCGCTCCCACTGCCCGGCGACCGACACGACGACGTAGGTGAGCAGGCCGCCGACGACGAGGACACCGGTGAGGATCGCGCCCGCGGTGGCCAGGGGCCGGGGCATGACGCGCGCGTAGAGGTCGGTCAGCGGGTTGAGCACCGCGGTGAGCACGAGTGCGAGGAACACCGCGACGAACACGATGAGCACCTGCGTGACGGCCCAGAAGACGAGCGCGATCGCCGCGACGAGCAGGATGAGGCGCCATGACCAGCCGGCCGCGGTGCGCAGCCAGGCGGGGGGCCGGGTGTCGCGCTCCGGGGCGCGGACGACGGCGAACGGCGGTGCGGGCTCTGGCACCCGTTCAGTCTGCCTGATGTGCGGTGACGTCGCTGGCCGTCGGGTCGTGCGGCGTGTCGTGCGGCGTGTCGTGCCGTGCGCCGTGCGCCGGTGTCGGGTCCACCCCGGGAGCCGGTACGCCGCGCAGCGTGGTGAACACCGCCCAGGCGACGCCGGTGAGCGGCACGGACACGACGGCGCCGAGCAGCCCGCCGAGCACGGTGCCGCCCGCGACGACGAGCGCCATGACGACGGGGTGCAGCGACACCTGCTTGCCGGTGATGACCGGCTGGAGCACGTTCGCGTCGATCTGCGCGACGACGACCATGCCGACGAGCACGACGAGCGCGAGCACGGGCCCCTTGGCGGCGAGCGCGACGAGCACGCTGACGACGATGGCGGCCACCGGGCCGACCATGGGCACGAACGCGCCGAGGAACACGACGACCGACAGCGGCAGCGCGAGCGGCACGCCGACGACAGACAGGAAGATGCCCGCGATGACGCCGTCGGCCAGCGCGACGAAGAACATGCCGCGCGTGAAGCCGGAGAACGCGTTCCAGCCCGCGACGGCGGCGGCCTCCCAGCGGTCGTGCTGCGCCGCGGGCACGAAGCCGAGCGCCCAGCGCCACATGGCGCCGCCCTGGGTGAGGAAGAAGACGGTGCAGAAGACGGCCAGCACGACGGCGGTCGCGCCCTCACCGATGACGCCGGCGCTCTGCGCCGCGGTGCCCGCGTAGTCGCCGGCGTTGGCCTGGAGCCAGGCGCCGCCGTCGGCGAGCCACTCGGTGGGGCTGCCGAGGGCCGCGAGGAGGGGGACGCCGGACAGCAGGTTCCCGAGGTCGGCCAGGCCGGATCCGAACTCGGTGGCCAGCTCCTCCCACCGGCTGGTGACGCTCGTGACGACGTAGGTGACGAGCGCGCCGACGGCGAGCACCGCCGTCAGGAGCGAGGCCGCCATGGCCAGGCCACGGGGCATCACGCGGTCGTAGAAGTCGCCGAGCGGCAGCAGGACGGTGGTGAAGACGAGGGCGAGGAACAGCGCGACGAACACGACCTGCACGAGGCTGACCACGTAGAAGATCGCGGCGACGGCGACGAGGATGCCGACGAACCGCCAGGCGAGGTCGCCGGTCGAGCGCACCCAGGACGCGGCGGGGACGGCGGTGGCGCCCGCGGCGGGCTGCGCGTCCCGGGTCCCGGGCGGCCCGGCCGCCTCTGTCGGCGCCATGGTCAGCGTGTCAGCCGTCATGCCCGTGCTCCCGATTTGTATTATGTGGGGCGAATTGTCCTGGCGGACGTTAGCGGTCGGCCGCAGCGCTCGACAACTCCCCCGCCCCCGGCCCTGTCCCACCCGGGTAGGATGAGATCAGGCTTCCGGCGCGCGAGCGCCGGCGGGATCCGAATGAGACAGCGGATCGGGGCGCCCCTGCCGATCCACACGGCGGGGGCGCCTTGTCGTCTCACCGGGCACCGTCGTCTCACCGGGCACCGTCGTCCCGCCGGGCACCGTCCCGTCCGCCGCCCACGAGCCGAGCACGCGCAGCCGCCCCGCCGACGGCGACCCCGGCTCGGCCGTGTACACGAACAGGGCTCCAGTCGCGCTGCGTCGACCACGTCATGATGACGACGATCGGCACCCAGGCCGAGCGCACCCGTGTCCCGCTCGCCGACGGCACGCTCGTGCGCCTGCCCGGCGAGCCCGGCGCCGGCCTGCTGCCCTCGCTGCTCGCCGCCTCCGACGCGCTCGGCACCGGCTGGTTCGGCGCCGACGCCGCGCAGGCCGCGCCCGGGCGCACGGTCGCCGTGGTCGGCGACGGCGCCGTCGGCCTGTGCGCCGTCCTGGCCGCGCGGCAGCTCGGCGCGGAGCGGGTCGTCGTGTCCAGCAGGCACCCCGACCGGCAGGCCCTGGCACGCGGGCTCGGCGCCACCGACGTGCTCGCCGAGCGCGGCGACGCGTACGTCGCACGGGTCAAGGAGCTCACCGGGGGGGTACGGCGCCCACGGCGTCGTCGAGGCCGTCGGTACCGAGGAGTCGGTGTGGCAGGCGATCGGGGCCGTGCGGCCCGGTGGGCACGTCGGCTCGGTCGGCGTGCCGCACGGGGTCACGCTCGACGGCCGACGGCTCTTCATGACCGGCGTGCACCTCCACGGGGGCCCCGCACCCGTGCGGCGGTACCTGCCCGAGCTGGTCGGCCTCGTCTGGCGGCGCGCGATCGACCCGGGCAAGGTCTTCGACCTCACGCTCCCGCTCGAGAAGGCCGCAGAGGGCTACCGGGCCATGCACGAACGCCGGGCGACCAAGGTCCTGCTCACCCCGTGACCCGGGCCGGGGCCGGGCTCCAGGTCGGCAGGTCTCGTCCAGGTCGGTACGGCCGCTGCGGATCGGCACCTGCTTGTGCCGACTGCCGGTGGACGTACCGACCTCGGTGCGGCTGCCGACCTCGGCGAGCCGGGCCGGGGCCCTCAGCTCGTCAGGCGGCGGGCGAGACCGCTGGCGCGGCGGGCGCGGCGGCGTACCGCGGCGGCGACCGCCTCCGGCGTGCCGACGACCCGCACGCGCCGCCGCGCGCGCGTCACGGCCGTGTAGAACAGCTCACGCGTGAGCAGCGGGGAGGCCTCGTCGGGCAGCAGCACCGTGACGGTCTCCGCCTGGCTGCCCTGGCTCTTGTGCACCGTCATGGCGTGCAGCGTCTCGACGTCGCCGAGCCGCGCCACCGCGTACGACGCACCACCCTCGATGTGCGCGCGCAGCGTGTCGCCGTCGGCGACCACCACGCCGGTGTCGCCGTTGAACAGACCCAGCGCATAGTCGTTCGCCGTGACCAGGACGGGGCGGCCGGCGTACCAGGGGGTCCCGGCCGCCGCGCCGAGCACCGTGCCGGAGGCCTCCCCCAGACGCCGCTCGACGAGCCGGTTCCAGTGCGCCGCACCCCACGGGCCCTCGCGGTGGGCGCACAGCAGGCGGTGCCGCCCCGCGAGGGCGAGCGCGCCGTCCGCGTCACGCGCGAGCGCGCGACGCCGCACCTCGAGCGCGTGCCGTGCCAGCTCGTCCTGCAGGGCGGCCACGGCGTCGGCGTCGTCGGGGTGCACGAGCTCGACGGCCGGGTCGCCCGCCGCGGACGCCGCGAGGACGGCGTCGGCGTCACCGGCCCGGATCGCCGCGGCCAGGCGCGTGATCGCCGCGCTCTCGGACCGGTGGTCGGTGCGCAGGGCCGCGACGGCGCCGCCGTCGCGCGCGCCGAGGCCCGCGACGAGGTCGGCGAGCACGGCGCCCGCCTCGACCGACGCGAGCTGGTCGGGGTCGCCCACCAGCACGAGCCGCGCGTCGGGGCGCACGGCCTCCAGGAGGCGGGCCATGAGGGTGAGCGACACCATCGACGTCTCGTCGACGACGACGACGTCGTGCGGCAGCCGGTTGGACCGGTCGTGCCGGAAGCGGGTGCTCGAGTCGCGGCGCGCGCCGAGCAGCCGGTGCAGCGTGCTCGCGCGCAGCCCGCCCAGTCGGCGGCGGTCGTCCTCGGTGAACCCGGGGCGCGCGGCCCCCTGGCCCGGATCGTCCGCCGCGGGAGCCAGCGCGCGGGCCACCGCGTCCTGGAGCCGGGCCGCGGCCTTGCCGGTCGGCGCCGCGAGCGCGACGCGCAGCGGCTGCGCGCCCGCCCGGCCGTGAGCACCGGCCTGCTGCTCCGCCTGCTCGGCGAGGAGCGCGAGCAGGCCCGCGACCGTCGTCGTCTTGCCGCGGCCGGGTCCTCCCGTGAGCACCGTGGTGCGGCGGCGGGCGGTCGCCACCGCGGCGGCGCGCTGCTCGGCCCAGGCATCACCGGGGAACAGCCGGGCGGCGCTGCGCCCCAGCAGGGCGTCGTCGACGGCGGGCGGTGGCGCGGCCAGCCGGTCGGCGAGGAGGTCACGCACCTGGCACTCCTCGCGCCAGTACCGGTCGAGGTAGAGCAGGCCGAGGTCGGCACGCACGACCGACCGCTCGGCCAGCGGGCTCGCGGCGACCCGGTCCAGCCAGCCGTCGGGGTCGGGCCAGGGCAGCGGCGGGTCGTCGGGAGCCGGCGCGTCGTCCGCCCCGGGCGCGCCGAGCGCCGTGAGGTCGACGCAGACCGAGCCCTGCCGCACGGCACGCACCGCGAGCGCGACCGCGAGGCGGACGCTCTCGTCGTCCTCCCCCGCCACGTCGGCGGTCCGGCGCGCGACGTGCACGTCGGCGGCGGTGAGCACGCCGGCGTCGTTGAAGGTGCGCAGCAGGCCGGTCGCGCCCAGCGCCCTGCGCGCGTCGTGCGGGTCGTCCGTGGCCCAGCGCTCGAGCCGGGCGTCGGTCCCGTCGGCCGTCATGCCGCCTCCCCTGCCGTCGCGCCGCCTGCCGTCGCGTCGCCCGCCCCGTCCCCCGCGAGCAGCTCCGACAGCGCCACCAGGAGCGCGGCGGGTGGTCGCCAGGAGAAGACCCCCGCGGGGCTGCCGCCCACGTCGGGCGTGTCCGGCCCGGCCATGCCGCGCACGAACAGGTAGAGCACGCCGCCGAGGTGCTCGGCCGGGTCGTAGCCCGGCAGCCGCCAGCGCAGGTAGCGGTGCAGCACCACGCCGTAGAGGAGGGCCTGCAGCGGGTAGTGCGAGTGCAGCATCGCCTCGGCCATCCGGCCGGCCGTGTAGTCGGCGACGGCGGCACCGAGGTTGTTGGTCTTGTAGTCGACGACGACGAACCGGCCGGCCGGCAGCCGCAGCACCACGTCGACCGAGCCGGTCAGGTACCCGCGCAGCGCCTGGTCGCCGAGCGCGGGCTGCTCGAGGCGGTCCGCGTAGGCGGCGAGCGGGTCGTCCGCGGGCAGGTGGGCCCGCAGCAGCGGGGCCAGGTCGCGCAGCCGGGGCTCGTGGCCGGGGCCGTCCGGGCCACCTGCCCCCAGGTCGCCGCCCGCGAGCGGCAGCTCGAACGACAGCTCGCGGAGCCGGTCGGGCAGGCCGATCTCACCGAGCGTGCACCCGTCCGCGAGCGGGCCGAGCGGCGTCCGGTGCAGCGGCACGAGGCCGTCGGCGACCGCCTCGGGGTCCGCGGCCACGGGCCACCAGCGCAGCTGCTCGGTGACGTGCCCCAGGAGCTCGGCCCGCAGGTCGGGCGCGAAGGGGTCGGCGTGCTCCAGCACGGCGTGCACGAGGGAGCCGAACGCCGCGCCGGTGGGCAGCCCGGCCATCGGTGACGGCGTCTCCGGCCCGGCGGGCAGGCCGGGCACGGGGGCGACGTCGTCGTCCGGCGCGTCCGGCTCGTCGTCGGTGCCCTGCGTCTCGGGCTCGCTGGCCACGTGCGGCACGTCGTCGGCCGCCGCGATCAGGCCCGAGTAGGAGGTGCGCCGCCACGCGAGGTCGACGGTGCGGTCGAACGTGCGCGCCGCGAACGGGGCGTCCCTGTCGACGGGCGCGGGTGCGGACACCTCGGCGACCTGCGCGACCTCGGCCACCGGCCCGCCCAGCTCCTGGAGCAGCCCGAGCACGCGCGTGACGTAGTCGTCGTCCTTGAGCGGCTGCGTGTCCGGTACCTCGCGCGTGCCGGGCGTGCGGCCGAACAGGAGGCGGTGCAGTCCGCTGGTCGGCGTGCTCGACGTCGGCGCCCACCACGCGACCACCTGCGACTGCGCGCGGGTCAGTGCGACGTAGAGCTTGCGCAGCTCCTCGCCGTCCTCCTCCGCGCGGTGGGCGGCGCAGTGCGCGTCCCACCGCGCGCCCGAGCCGGACACGTCGATCGTCCGGGTGCCGTCCTCGTCGTGGTAGAGCGCGATGTCGACGGGCCGGGCGTAGTTGTCGTACCCGTACGGCAGGTACACCACCGGGTACTGCAGTCCCTTGCTGCCGTGCACCGTGACCACCTGCACCGCGGCCGCGTCGGAGTCGAGCCTGCGCGGGCGCTCGGCCGTGCCGGTGCGGCGTCGCTCCTCCCGGAACCACGCGAGCAGCGCGGTGAGGCCGAGCGACTCGTCGACGCTCACCTCGTGCAGGAGCTGGCCCAGGTGGCGCAGGTCGGTCAGGAGCCGCTCGCCCTGCGCGCGCGCCAGCACCCGGGCGCCCAGCCCGCGCTCCTCCGCCGCCTCGAGCAGGGCGGCCACACCGCGGTGCCGCACGAGGTGCGCCCACCCCCGCAGGGTGTCGGCGTCGCGGGCCGTGAGGTCCTCGCCGCCCGCGTCGAGGTCGGCGGCGGTGCGGCCGAGGAACGGGGTGAGCGCCGCCGCGCGCACCAGCGCCGAGCGGTGCGGTGCCTCGAGCGCCTCCAGCAGCGTGAGCCACTCGTCCGCCGCGGGTGTGGCGAACACGTCGCCGCCCGGCATGACGGCGGCGACACCGCGCTCGGCCAGCGCCTCCTGCACGACCCGGCCGTGGGCGCGCGCCGACACGAGCACCGCGACGTCGCCCGCGACCAGCGGCCGGCCGTCCCACGTCGCCCCCGCGGCGAGCAGGCCTGCGACGTCCGCGGCGAGGTCGGCCGCGACGTGCCGCCGGGCGGCCCCCACCTGGACCGCGCCGCTGCGGACGGTGGGCAGCCCCGCGCGCAGCACCTGCCGCAGCCGGAACGGCGCCGGGTGGGGTGCCCCCGCCAGCCGGCCCGCACCGCCCTGCGCGGTCACGGGGTGCACGACGATCTCGGGGTGGCCGAGCGCCGCGTTGCCCAGCAGCACGCCGAGCGACTCCACGAGCGGCGCGTCCGAGCGCCAGTTGCTGCCGAGCGTCGCGCGCGTCCCGGCGTGCCGTGCGGCGTCGAGGTAGGCGACGACGTCGCCGCCCCGGAAGGCGTAGATCGCCTGCTTGGGGTCGCCGACCAGCACCGTCGCCCGGTCCTCCGCCGGGTCCGCGTCGTTCGTGCCCCCGAACGCCCTCTCGAGAACCTGCCACTGCACCGGGTCGGTGTCCTGGAACTCGTCGACGAGCACCACCCGCCACCGCTCGCGCATCCGCGTGCGGACGGCGGCACCGCCGTCCGGGGACGCCGGGTCGAGGGCGTCGGCGAGGCGGCCGAGCAGGTCGTCGTAGGACAGGATGCCCAGGCGCCGCTTGCGGCGCTCCATCTCGGCCCGAACCTCGCGGGCGAACGACACCCGCGCGGAACCGACGGGATCGTCCGGGTCGGCGTCCGCCAGCGCGGCCCGCGGGTCCTCGACGGCGGCCGTGGCGACCGTGAGCGCGCACGCCCGGTCGAACGGCGGCGGCTCCGGGGCGTTGCCGTACCGCCGCAGGTACAGGTCGTCGACGACCTCGACGGTGAGGTCGGTCAGCGACTCGACCAGCTCGGCGCCGGGTTCGGTGTCGCCGGCCACCCCCAGCGAGCGCAGCACGAGCTGGCAGAACTGGTGGATCGTCGCGATCGTGGCGTGGTCGAACGACGCGAGCGCGTCCGCCAGGCGCCGGTGCCGGGCCGCCCGCTCCGCGTCGTCGACGGCGAGCAGCGCGGCGAGCACCTCGTCGACCTGCCCGTCCGCCCCGGGGTCGCCGCCCGCGAGCGCCGCGGCGAAGGCGCGCTCGGCGCGTAGCAGGGCGCCGCGCACGCGGTCGCGCAGCTCCTGGGTCGCGGCCCGGCCGAACGTGACCACGAGCATCTCGTCGAGCGGGACGACGCCCTCGGCGACGTACCGGGTCACGAGGGCGCCGATCGCGAAGGTCTTGCCCGTGCCGGCGCTCGCCTCGAGCAGCGCCGTGCCGCGCGGCAGGGGTCCTGTCAGGTCGAAGACGTCCATTCAGTCGTTGAACCTCTCGTTGTCCAGCAGCGGGGTCCACGCCCGCATCGCGAGCGCGCCGAACCGGGTGGTCTCGCCCGGGTGCTCCTCCCCGGGGCGCGGGGCCTCCTCGGTCCCGGGCAGGGGGGCGTCGGCGCCGTGCACCCGGACGTGCTCCGGCTGGGCTCGCTCGCCGTCGGCCTGTCTGCTGCCCCAGCCCTGACCGGCCCAGACGAGCCCGGCGCGGTACCGCGCGTCGGACGCGTCCGCGCGGCTGCGCCGTGCGTCGGCGTAGGCGAGCGACGCCTTGACGGGCAGCGGCAGCGGCTCGGTGAGACCGCGGTCGCGCAGCGCGACGAGGTCGCGCAGCCGGTCGGTGGCCGTGTGGTCGAGCGGTCCGAGCCGCGAGCCCTGCCAGGTGTGGCGGGACTTCGCGTTGGCCGGGCGGCCCAGGGTGTACCCGACCCAGGGGCGGTCGTCGTCGGACGCCGCGAGCGCCAGCAGCCGCACCCACGTCTGCAGGCGCTGCCTGCCGCCCAGCCGGGAGAACGACACGGTGACGAGCCGGTCGCCGTGCACGCCGGGCACGCTGCCGCGCAGGACCCGGCCGTCGCCGAGGTCGACGTCGACGTCCACGACCCGGGCAGGGCTCTGCCGGACGCCTGCCGCGGCCTCGGCCAGGGGTCGGACCTGCTCGGCGGCGCGGACCAGGAGCCGCCAGCCGAGCCGTCCGGGTGGCAGGCGACCGCGGCGCCACTCCTTCTGCACGGCGTCGTCGAGGGTGGTGCCGTGCAGCACGTCGTGCAGGACGCGCTCGCCGACGGCCCAGCGGCCGAGGCCGTCGAGCTCGACGGGCAGGCCGTCGTCGAGGGGGTCCTCCTGCCAGGCGCGGCCGACGTCGAGGCGCTGCTCGAGGAAGCCGCGGACCGGCGAGCGGTAGAACCGGAGCAGGTCGTCGAGCCCGACGACGTCGCCTGCGCCGCCGGTGTCGCCGGGCCCGCCCGCGGGCGCCGGGGCGAGCGGGCCGTCGAGGAACGGCGGCGTGGGGGTGCGCGGGCCGGCGGCGGCCCGGGCGCCGGCCAGCGCGGCCCGGTCGAAGGTGAAGGCCCGTCCGGGGACGAGGGCGCCGAGTTCGACGGTGCGCCGGTCGAAGGGTTGCAGCGGGTGCCGCACGGTCACCGCGGCCGAGACGGGCCGGTCGTCGGGGGTGCGGGCGGTCTCGTCCAGGGCGTCGAGCAGCTCGCCGAGCGGGACGGCGGGCGGGCGCTCCTGGCCGGAGTACTCGTCGGCGCCGCTGTAGGTGATCACGAGGTGCTCGGTGGCGGCGAGGATCGCGTCGAGGAAGAGCTGGCGGTCCTCGCTGCGCGGGTCGCGCTCCCCGGTGCGCGGGTCGCGGGCGAGCACGTCGTCCCCGTCGGTGACGCCGACGCGCGGGAAGACGCCGTCGTCGAGACCGAGCAGGGCGATGACGCGGTGCGGGACGGAGCGCATGGGCACGAGGGTGGCCACGGTGAGCGTGCCGGTGCGGAAGTTGGCCCGGGTGGGGCGGCCTGCGAGCCGGTCGGCGAGCAGGGCCCGCACGTCGGGCAGGCGCAGGGGTACGCCGTGGTCGGTGGCGTCGGTACGCACGCGGGCGAGCTCGCGCCGCACCTGGGCGAGCTGCCAGGCGTCGGCCGTCGGCACGGTGGTCAGCGCGGCGACGCCGTCCTCGAGCGTCGCGAGCCAGTGCCCGAGCGGGTGCTCCCCGGTGAGCGCGTCGGTGACGTCGCGCAGGCGCCCGACGAGCTCGGTGAGGCGCCCGACGAGCTCGACCTGCCCGCTGCCGACGTCGTCGAGCGGCAGGGTGCGCTCGAGCCAGGTGCCGGTGTCGTCGGACATCGCGACGCCGGCGAGCAGCCGGTCGACGCCCTCCTGCCAGGTCCCTGTCGCGTAGTCGGCGAGCCCGACGTCGGCGCGGTGCGCGGCGTCGAACCCCCACCGTACGCCGGTCTCGCGGGCCCAGGTCGCGAGCTGCTCGAGGTCGTCGTCCCGCAGGCCGAAGCGGCGGCGCACGGGCCCGGCGTGGGCGAGGTCGAGCACGTCGCCCACGCCGGCCCGGCCGCCGGCGAGGTCGAGCAGGCGCACCACGACCGCGAGCAGCGGGTTGGTGCGGTCCAGTGCGCGGTCGGCGAGCCGCACGCGCAGCCCGTGGGCGGGGTGGCCCTGCGGCCCGACGACGTCCGCCAGGCCGAACGCCGCCGTGACAAGGGGCGCGTAGGTCTCGATGTCGGGGCACATGACGAGCACGTCGCGCGGTTCGAGGGTCGGGTCGTCGGCGAGCAGGCCGAGCAGCACGTCGCGCAGCACCTCGACCTGCCGGGCCGGTCCGTGGCACGCGTGCACCTGCACGGTGCGGTCGGCCGGGTCGAGGAGGCGGGCGCCGGCGTCCCCGACGGCGTCGGCCCGCAGGTCGTCCTGCAGCCAGGTGAGGAGGCTCGCGGGCCGGGCGGGCGCGGTGGTCGTGACCGGCTCGTCGCGCAGGTCGATCGCCGACAGGGTGCGTTGCAGCTCGCGCGTGTCGCGGCCGAGCGTCGCCAGCAGGCGGTGCCCGACCAGCTCGTGCGAGCGGTCCAGCGCGCGGTCGACGGGCCCGTGCACGCCGCCGTCCCGGCCGCCGCCCGGCGCGGACGGCAGCCCTGACCGCAGCGACGACCAGAGCGTGTCCGACGGGTGCGGGAGCCACAGGTGCACGTCGCGGTGCTCGCCGAGGGCGGCGACGAGCTCGACCTCCGTGGCGGCCAGACGCGTGTGCCCGAACAGGGACAGCCGCTCGGGCAGGTCGAACGTCCCGGGGGCGGTGCGCAGCCTGTCCAGGACGGCGGCGTGGCGCACGTGCGGCGGGTCGCCGTCGACCCGTTCGGCCAGGGCCCGCCACAGCGGCGGCTGCCAGGCCAGGTCGGCGGGCACCGGGCGGCCGCACCCGTCGGTGTCGCGGCCCTGGGCCCAGTCCGCGACCAGCTGCGGGCGCTGCGCGGCGTAGCCCGCCATGAGGCGGGCGAGCCGGCGCGCGACGGAGAGCCTGCGGCCACGCCGCAGGTCGCCCTCCTCCCCCGGCGTGCCGTGGCCGAGGTGCTGGGCCAGCAGCGCGGCCCAGGGCTCGTCGAGGCTCGCGTCGATCGCGGTCAGCAGCGGCCACGTGAGCGCGTCGGGCGCCCACGGGTCCGTGTCCGCGCGCTCGCCTGCCTCCCGTAGCCCCGCGACCTCGGCGAACAGCGAGCCGGGTGAGCGCAGGTCCACACCGGCGCAGACGCCGTCGTCCCGGCCGGGTGCCGCGCCCAGGCGGTGGCTCAGGCGCTGCGCGAGCCAGCGCTCGACGCCGCGGGCCGGCACGACGACGACCTCGGTCGCGAAGGGGTCGGCCAGGGGCACGGCCAGCAGGTCCCCGAGGCCCTGCGCGAGGAGGTCGGTGCGCGGGGCCCGGTGGAGCACGACTGCCATCGGGCCAACGTATCGCCCCGGCGCCTCCCGGGCACCGCGTCAGGCACGGTGTCGGGAATGGTGTCGGGAATGGTGTCAGGCATGCTGTACCCATGTCCGCACCCCAGCCCGCAGACCGGCCGACGCCCCGCCGCCTGCCCACGCCTCCCACGGTGATCACCGACGACAGCGAGGTGCGCTTCGTCTCCGGCACCGACCAGTTCGCCCTCCGCCTCAAGGACGGTCACCTGCACGTCCGCGCCATCGACGCCGACGGCGGCGAGGTCCAGCTCGCGGTGATCCCGACGTCGCGCAGCACCGTCAACCTGCAGATCGAGCGGCCTGCGGCGTCCGGCCCGGTCCCGGTGGAGGGGCCGACGCTGCGCTGACGCCCGGCGTGTCGCCCCGGGCGTGTCGACACGTCCGGGGGCGCCTCTCCCGGGCGTGTTGCACACGGTAGACGTCGTCGACGGTGTGCAACACGCCCGGGGACGCATCGCGGGAGAACCGGCCGGGCCCCACCCGCACCGGGCGCACCCGGCGGAGGGGCTGCTCGGGTCCGGCCGCGTCGTCGCACGTGGGACCGGGCGCGGCCCTTCGCTCGACAACCGGGTCACGACCGGACACACTCGTCGGCAGCCGCACCGCGAGCACGTGACGACGACCACGAGGAGCACCCCCGTGACGCAGGGCAACCAGAGGGAACGCACGACGGCCGGAGTGATCGGCCTCGGGTTCATGGGCGCGTCGCTCGCCGCGGCGCTGAGACGCTCCGGCTCCCTCACGCGTGTGCTCGGGTACGACAGCGAGCCCGCGGCCGCCAAGCGCGCCCTGGACGCGGGGTTCGTCGACGAGGTGACCGACAGCGCCGCCGCCGTGGCCGGCGCCGCGGACCTGCTGGTCCTGTGCACGCCCGTCCAGCGGATCATCGGGTACCTCACGGAGCTCGGCCCGGTCCTGCGGCCAGGAACGGTCGTGATGGACATCGGCTCGACGAAGCACGCCGTGACGGCTGCCATGGACGAGCTGCTCCCCGCGGGCGTCGTCCCCCTGGGCGGCCACCCGATGACCGGACCCGCCACGGCGGGGGTCACCGAGCCGGACGCCGTCGTCTACGAGGGCCGGGTGTTCCTCCTGACGCCGACACCGCGCACGGACGAGGAGACGCTGCGCTGGTGCACCGGCGTCATGGAGAGCCTCGGCGCGCGGGTGGAGGTCGTGGACCCGGAGCGCCACGACCGGCTGGTCGCCGTCGTGAGTCACCTGCCGCGCATGCTCCCGGTGCCGCTCCTCTCCCTGGCCGCCGACGACCCCGACCCGATGCTGCCGCACCTCCCGGCCGGCGGTTTCCGCGAGAGCACGCGCAAGGCCACCGAGAGCCTCGACATGTGGGTCGACGTGCTGGTCACCAACGCGGGCCCGGTCGCGGACTCCCTGCGCGCGTACGCCCGCGCCGTCGAGGCGGTCGCCGACCAGGTCGCCGAGGGCGACCAGACCACGCTGCGCGCCCTCCTGGCCGACGCCGACCAGCGGTGGAGGGCACTGTTCGACCAGCCCTGATCTGAACCGTCCACGGCACCACCGATGCCCCTGCGGCGAGCAGAACGAGCTCGCACCCGACCGGAACCAGAAGATCGACTGCCGGGGGATGCGCATCACGGGCGCGCAGGGGCTGAGCCCGCTGCAGGAGCAGTTCCTCCTGGCGAAGGGCGCCCTGCGCTGACATCCTTCGCCCGGACCACCGCACGACAGCACACACGAGGAGGACCCGTGGCCATCGGTTATCTCGGCCCCGAAGGGACGTTCACCCACGCCGCAGCGAGGCAGCTCTGCCCCGGTGCCGACCTGACCCCGCTGGGGACCCAGGCGCAGGCGATCGCCCGGGTCGAGGACGGCACGCTGGACGGCGCCGTCGTGCCCGTCGACAACACCGTCAACGGCGTGGTCCTGCCCACGTGGGACGCGCTCCTGTCCACGACGGGCACCCGGATCGTCGCCGACACGCTCGTGCAGGTGACGTTCGACGCGTTCGCCCTGTCCGACGACGTGGTGCCGGAGGTCGTGGTCTCCCACCCGCACGCCCTGGCGCAGTGCGCGAGGTACGTCGCGTCGCTGGGCGTGCCCACGCGGGCCGCGTCGTCGACGGCGGAGGCCTGCGCGTCGCTCGCTCCGGGCGAGATCGCGATCGCCGCGCCGGTCTGCGCCGAGCTGTACCCCGTCGCCCGCGTGGCCACACGGGTCGAGGACGGCGCCGGTGCCACGACCCACTTCGGGCTCGTGGCACGCGAGGACCGGAGCACGGGGTCGGAACGGTGGACGAGCGTGTTCGCCGCCCTGCCCGCGCGGAACGTGCCCGGCAGCCTCGCGGCGCTGCTGGCGCCCGTCGCCGAGCTCGGCTGCAACCTGGAGAACATCGTCGCCCGGCCGGTGCGCGGCACCTCCGACTACGTGTTCCTGCTGTTCGTCGCCGACGTCGACGCGGCACGCGAGGAGCGGCTCACCGAGGCGCTCGGCTCGCACTCCACGTCGGTGTCGCTGCTCGGGCGGCTCGCGCTGAGCAAGCCGGGCGACCCGCAGGACGGCGCGTCGTCCGGCGTCCCCGTCAGGCTGGCCGGCGGCACCGCCTGACGTGCGCTGAACGTCTGCCGTGTCGTCGCCGGCGCTCCGGGACCGACGCCGCCACGTTCCTCGTCACGACGGTGATCACCGCCCGGTCGACCGCGTCGGGGCACGCTCCCCCGGCGCGGTGCCGGCCGGGACAGGTCGGCGCGGGGGCGGCATCTCTCCCGGACGTGGTGCTCATGGTCGACAACGTCTACCGAGGGCAACGCACCCGGGAGCATGAGGCGCAGACCGTGCGAGCGACAACCCGCTCCGGCGCCCGTCAGAACCCCAGCGTGTACCGCAGCACCGGCTCCCCGGAGGCCGTGTGCCGCGCCGGCCCGCCGGTCTGGCGCCATCCCCTGCTCTCGTAGAGCCTGCGGGCCGGCACGTTGGACCCCAGCACGTGCAGGACGGCGCCGGTCACCCCGGCGGCAGCACGCGTGCGCGCGGTCACGGCGTCGAGCAGCTGCCCGCCCAATCCCTGCCCCTGCGCCTCGCCCGCGACCGCGAGGAGGGCGAGGTACGCGGCGTCCGGCGGGTCACCGGCGTCGCCGCCGGTGCCCGGCCGGAGCATCAGCCCGAAGCCGACGGTCCCGCCGTCGGCGTCGCGCGCGACGACCCAGGCCAGCGGCGGCTGCGCCAGCTTGCGCGCGGCCCGCTCCCGCACCGAGGCCGGGAGGTCCGCGAGCGTCGTCCCGTCCCGCCCGGCGACCGCCGAGACCCACAGGTCCAGGCACGTCTCGGTGTCCGCGGGGAGCCCGTCGTCGCAGCGCACGGGCGCACCCTAGCGGCTGGCCAACACCTGAGCGTGCCTCGAACGACGGAGCGGCCGTGCGCCCACCCCCCTTTGACCGACGCGCCGTCGCGACATAGAGTGACTAGTACGTCTACATGAGGACGACGTCCACACGGGGCGACCCGCGCGGCCTGACACACAGAGAGAGAACCACCATGCCCACCAAGGTCGAGATCATCATCGACAACCTCGAGTCCCCCGAGGCGTTCGAGACCGCCCTCCCGGACGTCCTCGACAAGGCGCGTGCCCTGCCCGGCGTCCGGAGCCTCGAGTCCGGCCGCGTCTGGCCCAAGGAGGACGGCACCCCGACGCCGGCGTACCGCACCCTCGCCCTGCTCTTCGACGGCTACGACGAGGCGTCCGCCGCGACGGCGACGGCCGAGGGCGGCGCCTTCTTCGGCGCCGTGATCGGGGCGACCGGCGGCAAGATCACCGGCCTCTTCCTCGACGTGGAGGACACGTCGGGGCACTGACCGCCGAGCACCGAGCCTGCCCGGGCCTCGACGGCACGGCACGCCGCGAGGCGTACCGGCCGGTCGACCGCCCGGGCAGCTCGGCGTCACCCGCGAGGAAGGGGCCTCCGCCCCTGGCTCGGGGTGGTCAGCGCCCCGAGCCCGCGAGCCACTCCTCGTGGCTCGTGGTGCCCAGCACGGCGTCAGGGCCGGGGACGAGGCTGTCGTCCGCGAGCGTCGTGCCGAAGTAGGTCGCAGCCGGGTCGCCGACGACGGTGCGCTCGTCGCCGGTCCGGGCGAGCTCCGCACCGATGAAGTCGGCCATGCGCACCTTCTCCGGGCCGCCCGTCTCGACGATGCCGTTCGCCGGCTCACCCACCGAGGCCCGGCCGACCGCTGTCGCCACGTCGTCGGAGGCCATCGGCTGGTAGTACGCCGTCGACAGGCGGACCTGCCCGTCGACCACCGACGAGTTGGCGATCGCCGTCGAGAACTCGAAGAACTGCGTCGCACGGACGATCGTGTACGGGATGCCGGACTCGGCGATCAGCTTCTCCTGCGCGACCTTGGCGCGCAGGTACCCGCTGTCCGGGAGCCGCTCGGCGCCGACGATCGACAGGGCCACGTAGTGCCGCACCCCCGCCGTCCGCGCCGCGGCGACCAGGTTGGTGGTCGACGTCACGAAGAAGCTCATGACGTCGTCGTCGGCGAAGGACGGGGAGTTGGACACGTCGATGAGCACCTCCGCGCCGGCCAGCGCCTCGGCCACCCCCTCGTTCGTGATCGTGTTGCAGCCGGTCTGCGGGGCCGCGGGGCGCGCGTCGTGCCCGCGCGCGTTCAGCTTCTCGACGACCTTGGAGCCGATCAGCCCGGTACCGCCGATGACGACGACCTTCATGGGAAACACCTCTCGATCTGGATGGTGAGGTGCCGCATGCTCTTTCGCGGCCCTCTGCCACCACTGACCGGGCAGGTGTCCCCGGTGTGACAGACGTCAGGCGGCGCACTCGGTGCAGATCAGGCTGCCACCCCCTCCGGCGGCCACCTGGCTGCGGTGGTGCACGAGGAAGCAGCTCGTGCAGGTGAACTCGTCCTCCTGCCGGGGCAGCACCCGGACGGCGAGCTCCTCGCCCGACAGGTCGGCACCGGGCAGCTCGAAGCCCTCGGCCACGTCGACCTCGTCCGGCTCCAGGACGCTTGTGGTGCTCTCGGCCCGACGCGCCTGCAGCTCCTGGATCGAGTCCTGCTCCACGCCCTCGTCCTCGACCGTCTTGCGGGGGGCGTCGTAGTCGGTCGCCATGGGTCTGCCTCCATCGGTCACGTCGTCGGGGCGCCGGGCTCGGCGCGGTCCCCCGATGCTGCACCGAGCCTCGCGACCTCGCACCTTCGACGTGTCACCGGTCCGCCGCCGCGTCCACGACGTCGGAACCGGCGCCGCCCTCCCCGGCCCGGCCGCCGCGCGTCGCCCACAGGCTCGTCGCGGTGACGACGGCCAGGACGCCGACGATGACGCCCAGCGAGGCAAGGGTCGGGATCTCCGGCACACCGGCCCAGACGCCGTGCGCCCAGTGCAGCACGAGCTTGACGCCGATGAAGGCCAGGATCGTCGCCAGGCCGTATCCGAGGTGCACGAGCTTGCTCAGCGCGCCCTGGAGCACGAAGTACAGGGCGCGCAGACCGAGCAGCGCGAAAGCGTTCGTGGCGAACACGAGGTAAGGGTCGCTCGTGATGCCGTACACGGCGGGCACCGAGTCCACCGCGAAGACGACGTCGGCGGCGAAGACCGCGACGACCACGACGGCCAGCGGGGTGAGCATGCGCCGCCCCTGCTCCCGGACGGAGAGCCGCGGGCCGCGGTAGTCGTCCGTGACCGGCATGAAGCGGCGGATCAGCCGGACGGAGCGCAGCGACGAGACGTCGACGTCGTGGGAGCCGCCGCGGAGCTGGTCGACCAGGATCTTGACCGCCGTCGCCAGCAGGATGCCGCCGAAGAGGAGGAACGCCCAGCTGAGGGTGGCCAGGACCGCGGCGCCGAGCGCGATGAACACGCCGCGCAGCACGAGCGCCCCGGCGATGCCGAGCAGCAGCACCCGCTGCTGCAGGGCGGGCGGCACGGCGAAGGCCGAGAGCAGCAGCATGAAGACGAAGAGGTTGTCGACGGACAGCGACTTCTCGACGAGGTACCCGGTGAGGTACTCCACGCCGGTCGGGCCGCCGAACGCCGACCAGACCCAGGCGCCGAAGGCGAGGGGCAGCGCGATGTAGAAGGCGCTCCACCCGAGCGCCTCGCGCATCGAGACCTCGTGGGGGCGCCGGGTGATGAGGAAGTCCACGACCAGCAGGGCGACGACGGCCAGGATCGTGACGGCCCAGAGGGTCGGCGTGGCGACCGACGTCAGGGCGGGAGCAGAGGCGGACGAGAGTGCGGTGAAGGACGAGAGCAAGGAGTCTCCAGGTCGTAGGCTCCGAGGTCTCCTTCGCCTTCCCGGGACGTGTGCACGTCACCGGCAAGGCCGCCGCCCGAGGTCGCTGGTGCGCCGTAGTGACCGGACGATGTTCGCGAAGTACTCCCCCCGCGTCGGCGAGTCTACGGCACGGCGCCGACACCGGCACGCTCCCGCCCGGAGCGGCGCGGCCGCCGTCGGGCGACGACCAGGCCGGGCCCGCTCGAGGACGCCGGGCTCGCGTCCGAGGCCGCGTCCGCGGGAGACCGTTGACCCGCACGAAGCACCCCGCACAAAGCACCGAGGGCGACCATGTCTCGACATGGTCGCCCTCGGTGCGTGATGCAGTTCTCGCGATGTGCGGCAGCCCCCACGAGGGGGACTTCCTGAGTGTCCGGAGGGGGACTTGAACCCCCACGCCCGATAAAGGGCACTAGCACCTCAAGCTAGCGCGTCTGCCATTCCGCCACCCGGACAGGTGGACCGTTCGGGGCGTTTCCGCCCTCCCGGTGCGTGGAAAAACATAGCACGCAGATGCGGTCGGTTCCGAATCGAAAAGCGTGTGACCTGCGCTGCCCACCCCCGAGCCGCATCATCGCGCCGCTGACGCCAGGTCGGAGCCCGCCCCGGCGTCACTCGCGCTCCCCCGCGCGAGGACCCCGGCCACGAGCAGGTCGGCCATCCGGGCGGCGTCGTACCCCGAGCCGTCGCGTCCGCCGATGGACAGGTTGCCGATGCCGCGCATGAGCATGACGCCCGGCACCCGCCCCGAATCCAGCGGGCCGACCGCGGCGTCGAGCAGCGCGTCGCAGACCGGAGCGAGCCGCTCGACGAAGTACCGGTGCAGCGCGCCTGCCCCCTCGTCCGCGCCGAGCACGCCCGCGAGGCCGTGCTTGGTGACGAGGAACTCGACGAACCCGGCGGCCCAGCGGCGCAGCGCGTCGGCCGGGTCCGCCTCCTCGGCCAGGAGCGCGGGCCCGGCCTCCGCGAGCGCCTCGACCTGGTGGCGGTAGACGGCGACGACGAGCTCGGCGCGCGTCGGGAAGTGCCGGTAGATCGTGCCCATGCCGACGCCGGCCTCCGCGGCGACGAGGCGCACCGGGGCGTCGACGCCGTGCGTGACGAACACGGCGGCGGCCGCGTCCAGGAGCGCCTGCTCGTTGCGGCGGGCGTCGGCGCGGCGGGCGCGCCGGGGCGCCTGCCCGCCCGGGGTCGGTTCGGGGGCCTGCGGTGTGGTCGTCATGGGTCGCCTTCGTCGCGTGGGTCACACGGTGTTGCTCAAACGGAACATCGCTCCGTATCATTCGGAACGGCGCTCCGCTTCATTCTCGCGGGCGGAGGCCGCTGAGGCAAAGGAAGCTCTCCCATGACCACGTCCACCACCCACACCCCGGTCGTCCACGCCCTCGACGGCGTGGTCGGGACGGGCGACGCCGTCGTGTCCGTCGCGCCCGTGACCCTCGAGGCCCCCGGGCGCGCCCGGCCCCTGCAGGTGCGCGTCTCGGCACCCGCGCGCGGGACCGGCCTGCCCGTCCTGCTCTTCTCGCACGGCAACGGCTGGTCCCACGAGGGGTACGCGCCGCTGGCGTCGTTCTGGGCCGCGCACGGGTTCGTCGTCGTCCAGCCCACGCACCTGGACTCCCGCCGCCACGGCATCCCGTTCGAGGACCCGCGCTTCGGCGAGGTCTGGTCCACGCGCCGGGAGGACCTGGTGCGCGTCCTCGACCAGCTCGGCACCGTCCTGCACGCCGTGCCGGGCCTGGCCGGGCGCGTCGACACCGGCCGGGTCGCCGCGGCCGGGCACTCCTGGGGCGGCCAGACCGTGCAGATGCTGCTCGGCGCCCGCGTCCTCGACGACGACGGGGACCCCGGGCCCGACCTCTCGGACACGCGGGTGCGCGCGGGCGTGCTCCTGGCCGCGACCGGGCTGGGCGACGAGCTGGTGCCGTTCGCACGGGAGCACTTCCCCTTCATGCGCCCCTCGTTCGCCGAGCTCACGACGCCGACGCTCGTCGTGGCCGGTGACGCCGACCAGTCGCAGCTGTCCACGCGCGGCCCCGACTGGTTCACCGACGCCTACGCCCACGGCCCCGGCGCCACCGACCTGCTCACGCTGTTCGGTGCCGAGCACGGCCTGGGCGGCATCGTGGGCTGGGACGCCGCGGAGACCACCGACGAGAACCCCGAGCGGGTCGCCGTGCTGCAGCGCCTGACCACCGCGTACCTGCGCAGCGCGCTCGACCCGGCGGACCCGGCGTGGGCCCGTGCCACGGCGGTGCTGGGCGAGCTCGGCGGCGAGGTCGGGCGCGTCGACTCCAAGGCGGCCGGCACGCACGCGGCGGCGTGACGCACAGGGCGGGCGCCGTCGTCCACAGGGCGGCGGCGCCCGCCCACGCCCGTGTCAGCGGTACCTGGCACACTGGCCGCCATGACCGAGCCCGACGCCGCACCGACCGCCCCCGCGCTCGCCGTGGCGCCGACGCCGCTGGAGGTGCTGCGCACCGTCTTCGGCTACGAGGCGTTCCGCGGCGAGCAGCAGCAGATCATCGACACGGTCGTCGCGGGCGGCGACGCCCTCGTGCTCATGCCCACGGGCGGCGGCAAGTCGCTGTGCTACCAGATCCCCGCCCTCGTGCGTCGCGGCACGGGCGTCGTGGTCTCCCCGCTCATCGCCCTCATGCAGGACCAGGTGGACGCGCTCGAGGCGCTCGGCGTCCGGGCCGGGTTCCTCAACTCGACCCAGAACCCGGACGAGCGCCGCGAGGTCGAGCGCGCGTACCGGGCGGGCGAGCTCGACCTGCTCTACCTCGCCCCCGAGCGCCTCGGCGTCCCGTCGACGGCCCGGCTGCTCGACGAGGGCACCATCGCCCTGTTCGCGATCGACGAGGCGCACTGCGTCGCGCAGTGGGGCCACGACTTCCGGCCCGACTACCTGCGGCTGAGCGAGCTGGCCGAGCGGTGGCCCGGCGTGCCGCGGATCGCGCTGACCGCGACGGCCACGCGTCAGACGCACGAGGAGATCGCCGTCCGGCTCGCGCTCACCGACGCCAGGCACTTCGTGGCGAGCTTCGACCGGCCCAACATCACCTACCGGATCGCCCCCAAGGACAACCCGTTCCGGCAGCTTCTCGACCTGCTGCGGACCGAGCACGCGGGCGACGCGGGCATCGTGTACTGCCTGTCGCGCGCGTCGGTGGAGAAGACCGCCCAGCTGCTCGTCGAGAACGGCGTC
>DATGOB010000145.1:0-6832 GCA_036010205.1 Promicromonospora sp.
CGAGCCCGCGAGCCGTGCGGCCGCGCTACCGCGGCGCCGGCCCCACCGACCCCCGCCGCACCACCGGGCACGCGACGAGCTGCTCACCGACCGGGTCGGCGCCGTCGAGCTCGGCGAGGAGGGCGCGTGCGGCGACGCGGCCCATCTCACGGTGGGGGAGCGCCATGGTCGTCAGCCCCGGTGTCAGCTCGGCCGACACCACATAGAGGTCGTCGAAGCCGATGACCGAGAGGTCGTCGGGGATCCGCACGCCGCGTGCCGCGGCGGCGCGGTAGACGCCGATCGCCATCTGGTCGTTGAACGCGAAGATCGCCGTCGGCGGCTCCGCGGAGTCGAGCAGCACGCCCGCCGCGCGCTCGCCGCCGGCCGAGCCGGACTCCTCACGCACGACCAGCGCCGGGTCGGCCGCCAGCCCGTGCCGCGCGAGCACCTCCTGGTAGCCGCGCAGCCGGCGGTCGACGGCGGGGCCGTCGTTGCGGTCGCGCACGAACCCGATCCGCCGGTGCCCCTGCGCCACCAGCTCCTCGACGGCGGTCTCCGCACCCTGCTGCTCGTCGGGCACCACGAAGGTCGTCTCGCCGTCCGCGGGCCGGGAGTCCAGCAGCACCGTCGGCAGCCCGTCGAGCACCGGCGGCAGCGACACCACGCGGTGGTACATCGTCGCGTACAGCGCACCGGCGACCTGCTGCTGGCGCAGCGCCCGCACCGCGTGCTCCTCGAGCGCGGTGTCACCGCCGGTGTTGACGAGCATCAGCAGGTAGCCGGCCCCCCAGGCCGCCTCCTGCGCGCCCTGGATCAGCTGCCCCGCGTACGGCGTGGTCGCGATGACGTCGCTGATGAACGCGAGCGTGCTCGACCGCTGCGTGCGCAGCCCCCGCGCGAGCGAGTTCGGCGCGTACCCGAGCTGCTCGGCGGCCGCCCGCACCCGTTCGCGCGTGTCGTCGGCCACCCGCGCACCCGCGGTGTCGTTGAGGACCACCGACACGGTCGACGGCGCCACACCCGCGAGCTCGGCGACGTCGCGGATCCGGGGTCTCCTCGTCACTGACGGCCCTCCTCGGCTGATCCCGGCCACACTCTAGGACGGCCGGGTCACCGTGATGCTGCCGTCCTCGGCGACGCCCACCGGCATCGGGTCGAGGATCCGACCGCCGAAGCCGCCGTCGGCGTCCACGTGCTCCCACGCCATCAGGTACCAGCACCCGCGGTGCTCTACGAACCGCCCCGCGTACAGGCTCGCGTCGGGGTCGCCCAGCAGGAACCGGTCGCTCTCCAGCCGGAACGGACCCAGCGGCCCGTCCCCGGTGAGCACGTGCGTGCCGCCCTCGGCCACGAACCCCGGCCGCGCGCGCCGGACCGCGCTGTGCTCGGCCGCCGTCAGGCAGAACGCCACCCGCCACGCGCCGCCCAGGTGCACCAGCTGCGGCACCTCGAGGTGGAAGAACTCGCCCGGCTCCGACACCGGCGGCGTCGCCTCCCAGGTGCGCAGGTCGTCGGAGACGGCGTGTCCGATGACACCGCGGCCGTCGAGCGGGCCGTGGTTCGCGCGCGCCGTCAGCAGCATGTGGAAGCGGCCGTCGGTCGGCTCGTGCCAGACCCACGGGTCGCGCCACGCCTCCTCGCGCACCCCCGGGTGCAGCCGCTCGTACCAGCGGTCGTCGGCCTCCAGCAGCAACCCTTGCTTCGTCCAGGTCAGCAGGTCGGGGGAGGTGGCCAGCCCGACGCGCTGCACCGCGCCGCCCTCCGCCGTCGAGACGCCCGTGTAGAACATGTGCCACACGCCGTCGTGACGCATGACGCTGCCCGTCCACGTGGCCAGCGAGTCGAACTCCTCGCCGTCACCGGGTCCGAGCGCGTCCGGCAGCACCTCCCAGGTGCGCAGGTCCCGGCTGACGGCGTGCCCGATCGTGGCGTTGTGGTGCCGCCGGTCGGGGTCGCCGAGCGCGCGCGGCGCCTGCAGGTAGAACACGTGCACGTCGTCGCCGTCGTGGGCGAACCAGAAGTCCCAGACCCAGCGGTCGGGCAGCGCAAGAGGCATGCAGCAGTCGATCTCTCTCGTCGGACGGGCTCGGGCAGGGGCGGGCGTCAGCCCTTGAGGCCCGAGGAGGCCAGGCTCTGGACGAACCAGCGCTGGAACAGCAGGAACACGACCAGCACCGGCAGCACCATCAGCACGCCGAAGGCGAAGATCTGCCCCCAGTCGTAGGGCGGCTGGCCCTGGAACACCGCGATAGCGAGCGGCAGCGGCCGCTTCTGCGGCTGGTCGATCATCATCACCGGCCACAGGAACGAGCCCCAGGTGGTGAGGAAGGACAGGATCGCGACCGTCGCGAACACCGGCTTCGACATCGGCACGATGATCTGCAGGTACGTGCGCCACACGCCCGCGCCGTCGAGCCGGGCCGCCTCCTCGGTCTCCTTCGGCAGCCCGATGAAGAACGAGTAGAAGAGGTAGATCGAGAACGCGCTCGCGACGAACGGCAGGATCTGGATGTAGTAGGTGTTCCGGTGGTCGTTGAGCGCGTAGAACAGCGGCACCGCGATCGCCTCGAACGGCAGGATCGTCAGCGCGACGACGCCGAGCATGACGGCGTTGCGGCCCACCCACTGCAGCCGCGCCAGCGCGTAGGCGGCCATCGAGTTGACGAGCAGGCCGAACGCCACGACGCACACGGTGACCAGCAGCGACGTGAAGAAGAAGTCGGCGAAGTAGCCGGTGGCGGGGCTGGCGAAGCGCCCGAGCATGCCGGTGTAGTTGTCGAGGGAGAGGTCGCGCGGCACGAACCCGCCGACGCCGTCGATCACCTCCGACGACGGCTTGAACGACCCGATGACGAGGTACGCGATCGGCGCCACGAACACCAGCGCCAGCACGGTGAGGACGAGATAGCTGCCGGCGGTGCGCGCCGGGCGGGAACGACGGGTGGTCATGCGATCTCACGCTCCTCGCGCAGCACGCGGCGCTGGATCAGGGTGATCGTCAGCACGATGAGGAAGAAGAGGACGGTGATGGCCGAGGCGCGGCCGACGTTGTTGGTCTGGAACGCCGTCGTCACGGCCTGGAACATCACGGTGGTGGTCGCGTCCTGGGGGCCGCCGCCGGTCATGATGTAGACCTGGTCGAACAGCCGGAACGACAGGATCGTCGTCACCATCGCGACGAAGATCAGGGTGTTGCGCAGGCCGGGCAGCGTGACGTTGCGCAGCCGCTGCCAGGCGTTCGCCCGGTCCAGGGCGGCGGCCTCGTACAGCTCGGCCGGGATCGACTGCAGCCCGGCGAGGATGATGACCATCTGCAGCCCGGCGCCCTGCCAGATCGACATGACGATGATCGCGAGCAGCGCGGTGCTGGGGTTGCCCAGCCAGTCCTGCGCCGGGATCAGCCCGAACGAGATCGTGTCGAGCACCGAGTTCAGCAGCCCGAGCTCGCCGCGGGTGTAGATCACCTTCCACACGACGGCGACGAGCGCCATCGGGAACACGACCGGCATGAAGAAGAAGGTCCGGAACACCGGCATGCCGCGCAGCGGCTTGTTGAGGAGCAGCGCCAGCGCCAGCGCGAGCGAGGTCTGCAGCGGCACGACGACCGCCGCGAAGATCAGGTTGTTGCGCAGCCCGGTCCAGAAGTCGGTGCGAAAGTCGGGGTCGAGCAGGATGCGCCGGTAGTGCTCGAAGCCGAACCACGACGGCGGCTGCGGGGTGTCGAGGCGGACGTTCTGCGTCGACAGCCAGCCCGCCAGCAGGAACGGCACCAGCACGAACAGGACCAGCCCGACGGCGGCCGGCGCCATCATCGTCCAGCCGGCCAGGGTCTCGCGTCGCCGGGCACCGGACCGGCGGGTCGCCACTGCGCTCATGCGTGCCTCCTCACGGGGTGCGGCGGGCGGGAGCGGTGCCCCCGCCCGCCGCCGTGATCAGTTCTGGCCGTAGCCGTCGTTGTCCTGGAAGTCCAGGTCGATGGTGCGCGCCGCGGAGTCGAGCAGCTCCTGGGCGTTGCCGCCCTCGTAGGCGCCGAAGAACGTCTCGGAGAACTGCTGGCTGATCAACGGGTAGGCCGGGGTGATCGGCCGCGGCACCGCGACGCAGCCCGTGCTCGGGACGTCCTCGCCGCAGGTGGCCTGCAGGGAGGCGGCGAACAGCGCGAGCGGGCCGTCGGCGCCGTAGAGCTCGCTGGACTCCAGCACTGTGGTGGTGGCCGGGGGAGCGGCGTTGGCGTCGGTCATCGCCGCGACCTGCTCGTCGGTGACGAGGAAGTCGAGGAACGCTGCGGCGCCCTCGGCGTTGTCGCTGGCGGGGTTGACGCCCCACGCCCACGAGCCCTGACCGCTCTTCGGGCCGGCGCCGAAGTCGGGCAGCGGCAGCACGACGAGGTCGTCACCGAGCGCCTCGGCGTAGGGGTTGTAGGTCCAGTGGCCGACCCAGCTCAGCGCGACCCGGCCGTCGACGAACGCGGCGTCGTCGGTGTTGGGATCGATGTAGGAGCGCCAGCCGGCGAACCGCTCGACGGCGGCCACGACGTCCGGGTGGTTGATGTTCCCGTCCGCGGTGTTGTCGACGAGGATGTCGTGACCGGTCGACCACACGACGGGCAGGAACCCGTAGGTCGGCCACTCGGCGCCGTAGTTCTCCTTGATGTCGAGCACCTGGCCGTCGTCGTCGACCGCGGCGAGCGTCTCGAGGGCGGCCTCGAACTCGTCGACGGTCCAGGCGTCGTCGAGCCCGGTCGGGTACTCGACGCCGGCGGCCTCGAGCAGCGCGGCGTTGCCGTAGATGCCGAGCGAGGCGTCGAACTGCGAGACGCCGTAGAGCTCGCCGTCGCCGGGGTAGGTGTTCTGCGCGAGCACCGAGTCGGTCTGGTTCTCGACCGTCTCGGGTGCCACGAGGTCGCCGAGCGGCGCGAGCTTGCCGGCGTACACGAGCGAGGCCATCATCGGGCCGTCGTACTCGAGCACGTCGGGCAGCGCGTCCGGCGAGGTGGTGGTGACCGTGCTGGTGTAGTCGGCCTCCGGGACCAGCTGGAGGGTCGCGGTGTAGTCCTCCTGGGACTCGTTGAAGGCGTCGACCGCGGCCTGCAGCGCGTTCACCTCCGACTCCTGGCCCTGGTGCGCCCAGACGGTGACCTCACCGCTGCCGCCGCCCTCCGAGCCGCCGTCACCGCTGCCGCTGCTGCACGCCGTCAGCGCCAGCGCCGCCGCGACGGCGATCCCGATCCTTGTCCGATTGCTCATGTGCCGCTCCCGACGTCTGTGTCTGATCGAGCGATCCGCCGAATCGATTTGGCGAATCGATTTGGCAATGATGGTCTCGGTGTCGGCGGGCTGTCAAGCGGCTGCCGTGACCGACGCCGTCGAGGGCCTACGGTGGCGGTCGTGACCGACGCCGACCCCGCCCGACGCGCCGACGGCGGTGCGCCCGCCGGCCCCGGGTGCCGCCCGCCCCGCTCTACGTCGACCCGGTGCACCACGCGCCCACCGACCCGACGCTCGTGCGCGCCCCGGACGGGACGTGGCGGATGCTCTGCACCCAGCGGCGCGCGGCCGACCGCGGGCCGGGCGTGCAGTGGGTGCACGGCACCGACATCGGCGTCGCGGCCTCCGACGACGGCGGCCTGACGTGGCGCTACCTCGGCGTGCTCGACGGCGTCGACCCGGAGGAGGGGCGGAACACCTTGTGGGCGCCGGAGGTGCTCTGGGCGAGGGCAGCTATCACATGTTCGTCAGCCACATCCGCGGTGTGCCCGACCGCTGGGAGGGCCACGAGCGCCGCATCCTGCACCACGTCTCGCCCGATCTCGAGCGGTGGGAGTGCGTGGGCGAGGTGCCGCTGTCGTCGGACCGCGTCATCGACGCGTGCGTCCACCCGCTGCCCGGCGGCGGCTACCGGCAGCGGCAGGGTCTCGTGCTCGACCAGCCCGGCTCGCGTCCGTGGGACGCCACGGTCGGCCGCCACGCCGACGTCGTCGTCGGGACCGACGCCGCCGGTGCCGAGCTCGCCTGGGTCTTCTACTTCACCCACCGTCACGAGCCGGGCGCCGCGACCGGCCCCGACCAGGCGCTCTCACCTCACCCGGACGTCCCGATCCGCCACGCCACCGACGTGCAGGTCGCGACCCTCACGGTCGTCGTCGGCCGGCTCGTCTGCGACCGCGACGGCGTCATCGACCTCGACCTGCGCCGCGCCACCTCGCCGACGCGGACGTGAGCGGGACGGTGGCGCTCTCGTCGCTCGGACCATCGGCGGAGCTGCCATGCCTGCTCGGCGTGTTGCCTGTGACGCCAGACGAGAAGCGGGTGCCACTCGGCAGGATCCGGGGCTGAGCACGACGGTGTGCAGCCACGCACGAGGAGAGAGCATGAGTGTCAACCCGAGCCAGCCGCAGGACCGTGCGATGTCCTACCCGGGACCGCACCAGAGTGTGGCGCCCGGTTCCTACGTCCCCGCCGTCTCCGGCCCGAGCGGCGCACCGATGCCGATCCAGCCTGCCCCGCACGCGCCGCTGTTCGGGTTCGACGGCGGGGCAGCCACGTGGTTCGGTGTCCAGCTCGGCGGCTTCCTGATCACGCTTCTGACCGCCGGCATCTGCTACCCGTGGGCCGTGGTGATGACCTACCGCTGGAAGACGAAGCACACCTACCTGCAGGGACGCCGGCTGCGCTTCACCGGCACCGCGTTCGGCCTCTTCGGGCACTGGATCAAGTGGCTGCTGCTCATGGTCGTCACGCTGGGCATCTACTCGTTCTGGGTCTACCCGCGACTGACGAAGTGGATCGTCGAGCACCAGGAGCTCGACCCCGTCGGGTGACCTCGCCCACGCGCACCTGAGCGTCGCGCC